>JBMCMJ010000118.1:0-7549 GCA_048615135.1 Pseudomonadota bacterium | reverse complement strand
TCGCGGGCGTCGCGTTCCTCGATGGGGATGTCGCGGATGCCGTCGTCGACCGTCCAGTCGATCGTGGTGTGCGGCAGGGCGACGTAGAAGGGAACGTCGTTGGCCCGGGCGGCGAGGGCCTTGAGGTAGGTGCCGATCTTGTTGCAGACATCCCCCCTGGCGGTCGTGCGGTCGGTGCCGACGATGCAGAGGTCGACGAGACCGTGCTGCATGAGGTGGCCGCCGACGTTGTCCGCGATCACGCGGTGCGGGATGCCGTGGCGGCCGAGTTCCCAGGCGGTGAGCGAGGCCCCTTGGTTGCGCGGGCGGGTCTCGTCGACCCACACCTCGACCGGCAGGCCGGCGTCGTGGGCCATGTAGATCGGGGCCAACGCCGTGCCCCAATCGACGGTGGCGAGCCAGCCGGCGTTGCAGTGGGTCAGCACCCGCAAGGGCCCGCCGCCCTTGCGCGCATGAATTTCTCGGAACACGGCGAGGCCGTGCTCGCCGATCCGGCGGCAGACCTCGACGTCCTCGTCGCAGATGGCGGCGGCCCGGCGCCACGCCGCCTCGGCGCGCGCGGAGGGTGCCAGCGGCACGAGGCGAGTCCGCAGATCGTCGAGTGCCCAGCGCAGGTTGACCGCCGTCGGGCGGGTACGAAAAAGCCGGTCGTAGGCGGCAGCAAGGCCGGCGTCGGAGGCGTCGTGCCGCATGGCCAGGGCCACGCCGTAGGCGGCGGTCGCGCCGATGAGGGGGGCACCTCGGACGACCATCCGCTCGATGGCTTCTGCCGCGTCCTCCAGCGTCGACAGGCGCAGCACCTCGAAGCGGTGCGGCAGGCGGGTCTGGTCGATCACCTCGACCGCGCCGTCGTCGCCGGTCGGCCAGATGGTGCGGTAGGGAACGCCGTCGATCCTCATGGTCGGTCCTCCCGTCGCAGGCTGCGGGCGAGGTCGAGCACCTCCTCGATCGTGCCGAAGCGGCGCCGCTCGGTGATCAGCGTGCGACCCATGGCGAGGGCGCGACGCTCGCAGGTGGCGCGCAGGTCCGCATCGGCGATGCATTCCAGGTCCTCGACATGGGCGAGCCCCAAAATGCGGCGGACCATCTTGGCGCCGGCATAACCGAGACTGTCGGCGAAGAGGTCGCGCATCGTCGCCTGGCGTTGCGCCTCGAGCGCGGTGCTGGCGGCCTCGTCCTCGAACAGCTCCGCGGTGAAGGCGTCGCCGCGGTTCTGGGTGCGCCAAAGGGCGAGGAAACGCGCCTCGAAGCCGGACCAGATGCGCGAAGCGGTCTCCAGCAGCCACGCCTCGTAGGCGGTCCGCGCGTCGGCCTCGCCCGGATGTCCGGCCTTGGCGAAACAAGCGAGGAAGAGGTTGGCGAGCACCGCGCCGACGTCGAAGCCGATCGGACCGACGAAGGCGAATTCCGGGTCGATCACGCGGGTGTCGCCCTCTGTCACCATCACCGAGCCGGTGTGCAGGTCACCGTGGATCAGCGCCTGCCCGTTCGAAAGGAAGCCCCATTTGAGTTCCTGGATGGCAACCTTGAGCTCGGCGTCCTCGCGAAAACGCCGCGCCACGTCGTCGAGTTGCGGGCTGGTCCAGCGGTTCAACTCGGCGATCCGGTAGGGATCGGTGAAGATCAGTTCCTCGGTGATCCGGCAGAGCTCGATGTTGTGGGAGAACTCACCCTGGAGCGCGCGTTTTTCCGCCGCCGCCATGCCGAGATCGGAGGAAAAGAAGAGCGTGCGCGCCATGAACGAGGCGAGATGCTCCGCGACCATCGGATAGCGCCGTCCCTGGATCAGCCCCTTGCGCAGGATGATGTGCGGGCTGAGCCACTCCATGACGACGGCCGCGCGCTCGGCATCGAAGTGGTGGAGGTGCGGGACGAACTCGGGAGCGAAGCGGGTTTGGGTCGCAAGTGCCCGGTACTCGTACCAGGCACGGTCGAGCGGCAGGGGCCAGCTTTCTCCGACCAGCCGGACATAGGGCAGCGCCTGCTTGACCACGAGGCCCGCCTCCGGCCCCTCGACGATGAAGACGAGGTTGAGGTTGCCGTCGCCGACCTCGCGGACCCGCCAGGTCTCGGGCTTGCCGCCGAGCAGCCGGGCGCTGTCGCCGGCCGTCGCCAACCAAGCGGGCAGGCTGGCGGGATTCAGCGGGGCGTAGCCCGCACCGCCGGTGTGCCGGTTGGTGGTTGCCGCTGCCGCCATTGCCGCCCCCGCTCGTCTCGTTCTCGTGCGCCCCTCCTAGCCAAGGCCGAGCCGCGGGCAAAGGCTCACCTTCGGAGGTGGGCCAGCAGAACGTCGGTGAAGGCCTTGGCGCGGTTGCCGATCCGCCGGCCGCGGGGCGTGCCGGTTTCGTCCCACGAGTCGGTGCGATGGAGATCGGCATTCACGATCCGCCTCGCCTGGACGAAATCGCCGTCGGTTTCGCCCAGGTGATCGGCCAGCTTGTGGGTGGTGAAGCGGCCGTCGCGCATGCCCACCACGGTGAGGGCCGCGGCAATGTCCGGCTCGGCCGCGCGCTCGGGCTCGGCCACCAGGTCCACGTCCGGCACGACGTCGCGGAACTTGCGGTAGTTGTCCTTGAAGGTGATCTGCACGTAGCCGCGCCCCCGGTAACGCTTGCCGTCACCCGGCCGGTCGTTGCCGAACCGCCCCTGATAGCGCTGCTGTTCTGCCGAATTCGTCCACTTCTCCTCCATCAGCCGGCCGAAATTGGTTTCGTGCTCGGCGGTGGCGAGCACGTAGCCGACATGCGCCGGGGCGCGGACCTCGTGAGTGAAGCACGCGGTGAGGAGCACAGGCACGGCCTGCCGCGCGTGACCGCGCGACCAGGACGGCACCAGATCGACCAACGCGTCGATCAGAACGTCGAGTTCCGGACCCGCGCGCGGCGGCTCGTGCTCGTCCGCGGTGGCCGGTGCCGTCTCTTCGGGCGGGTCCGCCGGTATCAGGAGGCGCTGGCCGACCTGCAGGCGACGAGCCGTGTCACGGGTGAACGGCTTGCCGTCGGGGCCCAGAATGTCGACCCAGCGGGCCGCATCACCGAGGATCCGTGCGGCGAGCGTTGCCAAAGTGTCGCCACGCCCAACCGTCACCGACCGGACGGACTGGCCCGCAGGCGTGGTCTCCGGGCCGTCGAGCGTGCCCTCGAGGGCGACACTCCGACCGTCCTCGGCGAGGACGAGGCCCAGGCCCAAGCCTTCGGCCACCGCCTGGGCGCGAACGAAACCGCGCGCAAGGACGCTTTCCGAATCGAAGGTAACGGTGGGATCGGCCGGCTCGTCCGGCGGATAGGCGAAGGCCAGGTAGAGCGTACGGTCTTCCCCCACGACAAGCGTCAGCCCCTCGGCGTCGGCGTCTTCCAGCCGCCAGCCGAGGTCCTCGACGAGCCCGCCCACGGGCAGCCACACGGCACAGTCGAATGCGGCGGCAGCACGCAGTTTCTTGCCGGCCACGGTTGCCTCCAGGGGGCGTGGCCGCTCCGGCTCGTCGTGGACGTGGAGCGCTCCTTCCACCGCGGTGCGGAAACGGTCGCCGACCACGTTGCGGTCGAGGTCCGGCGCCCAGGGCAAGGCGAGCGGATCCCACTTGGCACGCTGCGCCACGCCCAGAACGGCCTCCACCTCGCCGTGGCCGAGGACGGTAGCCGGCTCGACGGGCAGGCCGTAGTGGCGGCAGAGCTGCGCCACCACCTCCGCCATCCGGCGCCACTGTGCCTCGGTCATGGGGAACGGCCCGGGCGCGAAGGGCCGCTCGGTGGCGCGGAACATGCAGCAGACGGCGACGCCGATCGAGCCCGTGTTCAGCGCCCGCGTATGCGCCGCGTAGACACCGTCGCCGGTCGTGTCGTTGGCGTCGATCGGGTGGCGCCCGCGCACGACCGTGCCGTCGCCCTCGATCAGGATGTGATAGTGCTCGCGATCCTCGCTCGAGGCCCGATGGTTGCCGCCGGTCCAATGCACCACCACGCGTCGTACGCGCGCCGGTACGAGCCAATCCGGTGGGACAACCGGAACGACCGGGACCTCCGGGGTCCGCGGCAGGGCCGGTGCGCGGTCGGTCGGCCGCTCGGGGCGACGGCGGGGGCCGAAGTTCGGCGGCGGCTTCGCCTCGCGGGCGGCGCGGCCGGGCGCCGTCATCAGGGCGGCCATGGTCTCCTCGCCGACGACACCGTCGACGGTCAGCTCCTGGTCAGCCTGGAAGGTGCGCACGGCGTTGCGGGTGGCGGGTCCGTAGAGACCGTCGGCCGAATCGGGCGGCAGATAGCCCATCGCCCCGAGGCGCAGCTGGACGATGCGGACATCCCAGCCGCGCAGCATCGGCAGGCGATAACTCAGACGGCGGTCAAGCCATTCCGCGGGCAAGCTCGGCATCGGTGCCCTCCCCGGCCCTCGGGTCGATCAGCTCGCGATCGTGCAGCCGTGGACCCGTGCGGCGTTGTCGATGTCGCGCCGCAGCTGATCCACGTCGACCGTGCCGGCATCGGCCAGCGCCGCCGCACGCTCGACGAGCCGCGACGCCTGCAGGATGGCCGGACAGGCGGGCCGCTCCAGACCCGCGTTGACCGGCCAGACCCGCGCGTCGGCCAAATAGTAGAACCCCTCGGGCCGCGTGTCCTGCTCGCGGGCCACTTGCTCCGCCGCCTCGGCCAGCTCGGCATTCAGCTCGGCCGCCTGGTCGCGGGCCACGGCATCGCGCCAGAGGCGCAGGGATTCCAGCTCCCAGCGCGTTAGCCGCAACGGATCGACCAGCGGATCCGGCCGGGCGGCCGCCGCGACGAGGGCCGCCTCGTAGTCTTCCACGGCGCAGGCGGCATAGGGGGCCCGCCCCGCAACCGGCGTCTCCTGAGCGCGCCGCAGACAGGCATCGGCGCGGATCATGTGGGCCTGGGCGCAACCCTCCGTCGCAGGAACACAATCGACCTCGAAGGCGACCAGCGCCTCCGGATCGCCGGCATCGGCGAGTTGCTTCATCCGGTCGACGTCGCGCACCGTGCCGAGCGCACACGCGCCGAGCAGCAGCGCCAGGACCAGGAACAGGGAATGGCGAGGCACGATCATGCACCGGCTCCCGCTTCGCGTACGGCCTCTTCGATGTCGGCCATGTCCACCTCACCGTTGCGCACCCGCTCGCCGAGCAGGGCGACCAATTCCAGATCCTGGCGGGCCGCCGGGTCTTCGCGCACGGCATCGAGCGCCTCGAGCAGGGCCTCGGGCGAAGCGACACCGGCCTTGGCCACGCTGTCGGCGGGGATTTCCTTAACCAGCACGCCGCCGAGTATCGCCTTGCGGAACCGGTCGAGTCCCTCCTCGAAGGCCTGATCGTCGGTAAAGCGGTCGCCATGACATTGGCGAAGCGCAGCGCCCTCGTCGGCCAGTGCCAACTGACCGATCTCCAGGATCGTCGGCGGATCGGGGGTTTCCAAAAGATCGGCGAAGGCCCGGGCGAAGGGCGGGCACAGCTGGATCGCCGGCAAGACCGAGTTGAAGGTGATCGCCGCCGGCGGCAACAGATCGGGCCGATAGGGGGCTTCCAGGACGCGAACCTTCCAGCGCGCAAAGGCATTGCTGCCGAGCTTGACGCCGACGCCGACCACCGAAAGCACGAGGCCGACCGGCGTCGCCGCCGCGGCAGCGCCGGGGACACCGCGGCCCAGCACCGCCCCGAAGGTCTCGAAGGCCCCCTGCAGGATGCCGACCAGCGGATTCTGGTTCGCCACCACCCTGCCGAGCACGCGCTGCACCGCGCCGATCGCGTCGCCGGACGAGGCTTGGCGGCGGATTTCGTCGGCCTCGCGCAGGGCATCGCGAGCCTCGGCCACGAGCTTCTTCGCCCCGGCACTCCGCTCTTCGGGTAACAAGTCGGCGGCTGTCCGGCTGAGGGTCAGCCAGCGATCCGCCTTGCGGAACAGCCCCTCGACGACGCCCCCGGCAGTGGGCTCGGCACCGCCCGCGACCACCCCCGAGCGGGCGAGGGCCGGCTTGAAGCCCGGCAGCACGCTGTCCATGAGTTCGCCGACCAGTTCGCGCCGGCGGGCGGGATCGGCCGTCGCCTCGATGGCGGTGGCGAGGGCGGCCCCCTTGCCCGCCAGCATGGCCCGCTGCTCCGCCTCGGCCTGCTGGCGGCTGGCGCGGTCCTCCCGATCCTTGATCCGCAGCTGGTCGCGCAACTCCGGGCGGAAGATGCTCTCCAGCGCTTCGACGAGCCGGCTCAGCGCGCGATAGACGAGTTGCGCGGCAAACCCGCCCAGCAGGGCCAACAGCGGCTTGCCGAGGGCCAGTCCCGTGCCCTCACCGGCCTCGTCGACGAACTGGTTGAGGACCTGCGCGAGCAGCAGGCCGGAAATCAGCCCGAGCCCGATACGGATGTAGTAGGTGCTGTCGAGTCGCGGATCGTACCGCCCGTCTTTCACGTATTGATAGGCGTCGTAGAGCGACTTGAAGGTCGCGCCGATGCCGGCGAGCGAGAAATAAAAGACGAACAGGGAAAAGAGTTGCCAGCCCGACTGCAGGTCGAGGAGCGAACTCTCCACCGCTGCCCGTGTAATCTGCCCGGAGAAGCTGATCCCGCAGAACAGCACAAGGAAGAGCAGGGCGAGAAAGAGCAGGCTACGGAGTGCCGGCACCGGCGCCAGGCGGTGCAGCAGCGGGCTCCTGCGGGCATCCCAGCGCATCAGTTCGAGCGCGCGCGGCGTGGCCGGCTCCACGGCCTTGGCAAGCAGGCCGTGCAATTCGGCGAGTTCCGACATGACGATTTCGTTGCGCCGCTCGATTCCGACATCGAGCAAACCGAGCTGCCCTCGCGCCTTGTCGTTCAGGACGATGCCCGCCGCACCGGCATAGGCGGCCATCGCCTCGCATTCGCGAAACAGACCCGCACGGACATCGACCTGCTGGATCGGTAGCGCGTGGAGATCGGTACCGGCCGGTGCGGGGCGTCGCATGGTCGTCGCGCGGCCTTCTCGGTTGCTTGGTCGCTCACCTGCCTCGACGCGGCAGTAATGCAGACAGCTTGCCGATTGGCAACGCGTTCTTCAAGGTAGATTTTCCTATCGCCCCGGACGATCGACGAAGGTGCGGCCCTCGACGAGTTGGGCGAGCCGGTTCGCCTGCGGACCGATCCAATCCACCAGCGGGGCCACGGCCGCGGCGATGGGCTCGGCGCGCGCGCAGAAATCGGCGGCACTGCGCGCGCACTTCAACACGCGCTCCACCGCACCGCCGACCTCGAACGGGTCGGGGTCGAAGGGGATCACGGCGGTGTGCGCATCATCCAGGGCGCGGCCCAGAGCCGCGCGATCCGGTACATGGAGGTCGTTGACGAGCCGGGCGAGGTGGGCGACGTCGCCTCGGGGGCCGCCGCCGGCGGGAATCGTCCCACTGCTCGGCCCGATCGCCTCGTGTGTCCTCTGCATGGCGGGCTCCCCTGTCGGGCGGGCCCCGTCAACCCTGGCCGGAACGGGGCGCGCAGGACCGCATCACAAGCACGAACGCCAGCTTCCACGAAGGTCGTATTATACCACCAATGTCGCAGGATGCCCAGAACGGTCTCGGCTCA
>JBMCMJ010000117.1:0-7567 GCA_048615135.1 Pseudomonadota bacterium | reverse complement strand
GCCGGCTCAGCGGGTGGTCAGCCAGCCGAGGGCTTGGCGCCAGAGCCGGGCGTAGCCGGGCCAGTCGACGAAGGGTTGCGGCAGCCAGTGCGGCCCGATGTCGGAGGTCCAGGCCAGGGTGCGGCCTTGGCCATGGGTGCCCACGGCGAGCAGCGGGTGGCCGCCCTGTTCGGCCGGGGTCCGGGCCAAAAGTGTGGCGTTCGGTGCCAGCGTCACCTCGTTCAGGCCGAGCAGGGCGGGCCAGGGCTGGTCGAGCCCGGCCAGGATGGGGTGGGTTGGCTCGATCAGTTCGGCGGCGAAGCCTTCCGGCACCTCGATCCGGTCGTCGACCGGCAGGCAGCGCACCGGCAGGGTCGTCTCGACCGGCGTCCGGTGCCAGCGGGCCGCCCCGTTGATGCCCTGGAAGCTGAAATAGCCGCCGATCATGGCGAGCCCGCCGCCGCCCGCCACATAGGCTTCGATCAGCTTCAGCCGGTTGGGCACGGTCTTGCCGTGCAGCCAGACGTCGGGATGCAGGAGCAGCGTGTTGGCACCGAGGTCCGAGAGGATCAGGGCGTCGTAGGCTTGCAGGTCCTCCAGGGTGAGGGGAAAGGCCGTGGCCGCCTCGTGGGCCGGCATGTAGGTCAGCTCGAACGGGCTGCCCGCCAGCGCCTTGACCAGCGGCTCGGCGCCCAGGTGGAACGTCACCGAGCCGAACTGGTCGAAGCCCTTGTAGTGGGTTGCGGCACTCACCCAGCTCTCGCCGGCCAGCAGCACCTTCTTGGTCATGCGCCCTTTTCCCGTTGCTGCGCGAAGCCGGCGTCGAACACCGCCCGCGGATTGTCCACCAGCATTGCCCGGATCGCCGCCTCGTCCACCCCGTGGCGGCGCAGCCGCGGCACGAAGTGGCGCAGCACATGGGCGTAGCCGTTGCCGCCATAGGCGGTGAGCATCGTCTTGAGGAACACGTCCTGCGACAGCAGGAGCTTGTGGCCGAAGCCCGCCTCGACCAGCCGGGCGATGGCGGCGGCCACTTCCTCGTCGGAGGGGCACTGGACGCCCTGGTCGGCGTAGAAATAGTCCATGCCGATCATGTCGTACTCGACGAAGGCGCCCCGCTCGGCGCAGGCGATCTGGTAGGCCGGATCGGCGAAGGACGGGTTCATGTGGCAGAGGATGGTGTGCGCCGGATCGCCCCCCTCGGCCTCGACGACGTCCAGGACCTCCAGCCCCAGCCGGAACCAGCCGGGCAGGTGGACCATCAGCGGGAGGCCGGTCCGCTGCTGTGCAAGGGCCGCCCCCTGCAGGGACTTGCGCTCCGCCGGGGTGAAGTCGGCCGACACGCCGATCTCGCCGATCAGGCCGATGCGGACCCCGTCGACGCCGTCGAGCGCCTCGGCGACGATCTCGTCGGCGATGGCCTCGGCACTCATCGCTTCGACCTCCGGAGGGTGCGAGCTCTCGAGGTAGTAGCCCGCACCCATGACGACGTGCAGCCCGGTCCGGCGGGCGATGCGCTGCAGGGCTGCGGGGTTGCGGCCGATGCCGCGGCAGGTCGGATCGACCACCGTCGCCCCGCCCGCGTGGCGAACGGCGAGCAGTTCGGCCGCAGCGAGCGGCTCGTCGTCGAGGGCGCAGTTGTGCAGGTTGACGAACGGGTCCTGGCGCAATTCGCCCAGGATGCCGATGTGGACGGGCGAGGTCGCGAGGTGCTGGCGCTCCGTCTGCTGGGGCGGATGCCACCAGCAGCGCACGTCGTTCAGGATGTGCTCGTGGGGCAGCACCACGCCGAGTTCGCCGGCCGCGATCGGGCCGAGCACCGTCATCACCTGTCCGGAGCCGACGTGGCAGGGGCTCCGCTCGTTCATCGCCGTTGTCCGAGCCGGTTGAAGATGCGGGTGTTGAGCCAGATCGCCGCGAGGATGATCAGGCCGGTCACGATCTGGGTGAAGAACGGCGAGACGTGGGCGAGGATCAGCCCGTTGGCGATCACCGCCATGGTGAGGGCGCCGAGCACGGTGCCGACGATGGTGCCGCGCCCGCCCATCAGCGCCGTGCCGCCGAGCACCACCGCGGCGATCACCTCGAGCTCGAAGGCAACGGCGGCATTGGACGAGCCGGAGCCGAGCCTAGCTGCGATGATCAGCCCCGCCATCGCCGCGGCCATGCCGGTCAGCACGTAGGTCATCTGGATGCGGCGGCGGATGTCGATGCCGGCCCGGCGCGCCGCCTCCGCATTGGCGCCGATCGCCGTCACGTAGCGGCCGAACGGCAATTGGTTGAAGGCGATCCAGCCGACGCCGACGACCACGGCGGCGACGATGGCCGGAAACGGGATGCCGAAGATCCACCCCCGGCCGAGTTGCACGAACCAGGTGTCGCGGGGGATCGGAATGGAGAACCCCTCGGTGATGAGGAGCGCGATGCCGCGCAGGATCGACAGCCCGGCCAGGGTCACGATGAAGGCGGGGATCCCCTCGTAGGCGATGAACCAGCCCTGGATCATGCCGATCAGCGCCCCGGTCATCAGCATGGCGAGCACCACGGCCGGCCACGGGATGCCGTCACGCAGCAGGATCGCGGCGACGGCATTGACCAGCGCCACCGTCGAGCCGACCGACAGGTCGATGCCGCCGGTCGTGATGACGAAGGTCATCGCCACGGCGACGATGATCAGCGGGGCCGACTGCCGCAGCAGGTTGAGGATGTTGGCGCTGGACAGGAAGGCGTCGGTCTGGGTCGCGAAGATGGCGACCATCAGGGCGAAGAACGCCGCGATCGAGAGCATCGGCGCGTCGCTGCGGAGCTGGTCGGCCCAGGCCGAGCCGGTCGGGCGGCGGCTCCGGTCAGTCGCCATGGGCGTCTCCGGCAGCGAGGCTTTTCACCTTTTCGCCGACGATCAGGCCGACGAGGTCCTCGAGGTCCGTCTCGCCGATGCGGCGCTCGGCGATCTTCAGGCCCTCGTACATCACGGCGATGCGGTCGCAGACACGGAACAGGTCCTGCAGGCGGTGGGTGATCAGGATGATCGACACGCCCTGATCGGCCAGCCGGCGGATCAGGCGCAGTACGGCGTCGACCTCGGCGACGGCCAGCGCCGAGGTCGGCTCGTCCATGATCAGGGTGCGCGGCCGAAAGGCGGCGGCGCGGCCGATGGCGATCGACTGACGCTGGCCGCCGGAGAGTTGGGCGACGAGCAGGCGGAGGCTCGGGATGTGGATGTCGAGCGCATCCAGATGCGCCTGCGCCTCCCGCAGCATCCGCCGCTTGTCGAGGAACGGCAGGCCGAGCACCCGGCGCACCGGCTCGCGGCCGAGGAAGAGGTTGCCCGCGACGTCGACCGTGTCGCACAACGAGAGGTCCTGATAGACCATCTCGATCGCCTCGGCCTTGGCGTCGGCGGGGGTCTGGAAGCGCACCTCGCGACCGTCGACCGCAATGCTGCCCGCGTCGGGCACGTAGGTGCCGGCGATGATCTTGGTCAGCGTCGACTTGCCGGCGGCGTTGTCGCCGACGAGTCCCAGCACCTCGCCGGGCCAGAGATCGAGATCGACGCCGCGCAGGGCCCTGATCGAGCCGAAGCGCTTCTCGATGCCGCGCAGCCGAATGCGGGGAACGGTGGGTGCCGCCGTGGCGGCACCCTCGGGATCGCTCACTGGAAGACGGCGCGGTAGGGCTCGACGTTCTCCTCGGTCACGATGGTCACGGGTACCGCGATCTGGTCCGGCACCTCTTGGCCTGCGAGATGCTGCATCAGCGCCTCGACGGCGGCCGCTCCCATGCCGGCCGGGTCCTGCTGGACGACGCCCACCACGTAGCCGGCGTCGATGCCCTCGATGGCAGCGGCGGTCAGGTCCCAGCCGACCACGACCACGTCGTCCTGGCGGCCCTGGCTCTCGACCGCGGCGACGGCACCCAGGAGCGCCGGCTCGCCCGTGGCGTAGATCGCGGTCAGGTCCGGGTTGGCGGACATCAGGTTTTCCGCCGCGGACATGGCGTTGTCCTGCACGTTCCGGCCGTCGACCACGCCCGCCATGGTGATGCCCGAAGCGCCCTCGACGACGCTCTCGAAGCCCTCCTGGCGGACGTTCTGGATGAAGGAGTTGAGCGCGCCGACGATGCCGAGCTTGGCGCTGCCGCCCATCTCCGCCTGGACGTGGGCGAGGAAGTGCTCGCCGATCATGCGGCCGGCCTCGGCGTTGTCGACGCCGACCTGGGCGATCTGCGGACCTTCCGGGAGGATCGCGTCGACCGCGACGACCGGAATGCCGGCCTCGGCCGCCGCCTCGACCGCCGGCATCACGCCGTTGACGTCGATGGCGACGACGATCAGGCCGGCCACGCCCTGAGCAATGTAGGTCTCGATCGCGTTGTTCTGCGCCGCCGGGTCGTTGTTCGCGTTGAAGATCACGAGGTTGGCGCCGAGGTCCTCGGCTTGGGCCTCGGCCCCCTCGTTCATCTGGGTGAAGAACAGGGCCTGCTGGTTGATCTGCACCATCGCCAGCGTGGGCTCCTGGGCCCGGGCGAAGGTGCCCAGTGCCAGGAGGCTGGCACCGGCGAGGGCAGCGGCAAGAAGCGGGCGACGCGTGGCCATGGTGGTCCTTCCCATTTCGTGTCGTGGCCGCCTCCGGCGGCCTCGTGAAACGTTCAAGAGGCGATGGCGGCGGCCGTCAAGCCGTGCGATTGCGCACCCACGAAGCTGACCGACCGGCTGGCCCCGACCACCGCCATGGCCAGGGCGTCGGCGTCCGGTTCGCCGTGCAGGCGGGCCGCGATCAGGCAGCCGGTGAACGTATCGCCGGCGCCCGTGGTGTCGACCGGGTTGACCGCCGGGGCGGCAGCGCGGGCGACGATGCCGCCGCGGCGCAGCAGGACCGCACCTTCGGCGCCGAGCGTCAGGGCCAGGGTCGCTTCGCTCGTTGCGAAGAGTTCCGCCAGTCCGGCTTCCAGCCGGGCCCGGCCCCCACCCGGGCCGACGAGCAGGCGCGCTGCCGCGGCGTCGAAGACGAGCAGGCCGCAGCGCCGGCCGAGGTCCTGCAGTCTGGCCTCGCCGAGCCGGCGCACGTCGTCCGCGACGAGATGCGTGACGAGGTCGAGACCCCGGCACCGCGCCGCGTCCAACACCCCGTCCAGACCGTGCAACTGGTCGCCTTGAACGTAGAGGGCGTGCGGCGCCCGTCCCGGCTGCTGTTCGTCCAGCCAAGCCCGAAAAGCCGCAGGCGTCACCTGCAGCGGCTCGTTGACGATCGTTCGATGGCCGCTCGCCTCGACCAGGATCAGGCAGCGCGAGAGTTGGCGACCCCGGCTGCGTGATAGTGGATGCAGGACCACGCCGCGCTCGTGGAGCAGGTCCGCGGCCCAGTCGCTTTCCGCATCCCAGCCCATCCGCGAAAGGATCTGCACTGCAACGTCGAGGGGCGGGCCGAGGCCGGCGGCGGTCACGGCGACGTTGGCGGCGCGCCCGCCGAGGCTTCGCTCGATGGCGTGCGCCATGCTTCGGTCGTCGCGGTGCGGCAGGACCTCGACCCGGGCCAGGAAGTCGGCGCAGACATAGCCGACGCAGGTGAGCCGCGGCGTGCGCGGATTCGGTGGAGGCAGCGCCCGCTGCCGGCGGGCGATCAGCGCGCGGCCGGCGGGATCGGGCCGGTAGCCGAGGTCGGCGATGGCGGCCTCGACCCGGCTGCGCGCTGCCGCTCCGACGGACCGCCGGCCCGTGACGACATTCGATACGGTGCCGATCGACACCCCGGCCCGGCTCGCCACGTCGCGGATGGTCGGTCGCCTCAAGGGCGGAGTGCCCGGAGTTCGGCCGCGGTCGGGAAGGCGCCGGCCGTACCGGCCCGGGTGCACTTGAGCGAGGCCGCTCGGACCGCGAGGTCGAGGGCCAGCGGTGCCGCGTCCCCCTGGGCGAGCCGGGCGACCAACACCCCGCACAGCACGTCGCCGGCGCCGGTCGTATCCATGACGGCAACCTTTCCGGCCGGAACGTGGACGTCTTCACCGCGGAACGAGAGCTTCGCACCGGCGGCGCCGAGGCTGGTGACGCACATGGAGACCGCACGCAGGTCGAGCAGCGCCGCTTCGACCTCGTTCACCACGACCAGGTCGACGAGCGGCAACAGGGTGGCGTGGCAGAGGGCGACCGGCGAGGGGTTGAAGGCGATCCACAGGTTGCGGCCGCGGGCGCGGTGGACAAGGCGCTCGGTGATCGCGTCCCGCAGGTTGCCCTGGATGAGCACCCGGCCATCCGCCGGCAGGGCGTCGATCGCCGCATCGACCAGCGCCTCGGGAAAGGCGTGCATGGCGTCGGCGGTGCTGAAGATGACGTTGCCACCGTCCCGGTCGACGAAGACGAGGCTCTCGTCGGTCGCACAGGGCACGGTCCGCACGAGGTCGCCGGCCAACCCCTCGGCCGCGATGTGCGCCCGCAGGTCGCGCCCGGCCGCATCGTCGCCGACGGTGCTGGCAAAGCGCACGTCAGCGCCGGCGCGCGCCGCCATGACCGCCTGGTTCAGGCCCTTGCCGCCCGGCTCCGCGTGGCTGACGCTGGCGAGCACCGTTTCCCCGGGGGCCGGCAGCGTGGCCAGTCGGTAGAAGCGGTCGACCGCCGCGTTGCCCACCACCAGGAGCGTCACCGTTGCCTCCGCGCTAAAACGTTTTTTCGAGCGCTAGGCCGCTGTCGTCCGGTGGTCAACAGTCCTCAGCGCAACCGCGCCACCTCGGCCATGAAGGTCCGTGCCCGATCCGGGTCCACCGGGTTCCACCAGACGCCGTCCTGCTTGAGCGAAGAGGCGATGATGACTCCGTCCGCGACACTCAGGATATCCCCGACATTGGCGCTGGTGACCCCGCTGCCGACCAGTACCGGCAGGGTGGTCGCCCCCTTGATGGTGGCGAGTTCGTCGAGCGCGGCGGCATCGCCCGTGCGCTGGCCGGTGGCGATTGCCACGTCGGCATGGAAGAACTCGACGTCGCGGGCCAGCTCTTCGATCGAGCGGTCGGCGACGATGGCGTGCGCACCGTGCTTGACGTGGACGTCCGCGAAGATCCGCACGTGGCGGGCGCCGATGTGACTGCGAAAGCGCATCGCCCGGGCCGCCGGTCCCTCGATCAGCCCCTCGTTGGCCACATAAGCGTTGGCCCATTGATTGACCCGCACGAAGTCGGCGCCGCCGGCCATCGCCACCGCCAGGGCGACGACGGCGCCGTTGGCCAGGACGTTGACGCCCACCGGCAGGCCGGTGGCCGTCTTCACCCGCTCGGTGAGCACGGCCATCGCCGCCGCCGTCTCGGGGCCCAGATCCTCGGGCTTGGCGAACGGCACGTCGCCGTGGTTCTCGACGATCAGCCCGTCCAGGCCGGCGTCGCGATAACGCAGGCCCTCCGCCACGGCAAACTCGACGATCTCCCGCATCGGCCGACCGCCGTGCTCGGGGGCGCCCGGCAGAGGCAGCGAATGGATCACGCCGATTACCACCTTCGAACGCCCGAACAGGGTTGCGATGGCCGAGGCTTGCGGGCGGGCGACGGGTTTGGCGGACATGGCAGGCTTCCTCGGGGGTACGGGCCGCGGAACATGCCGCCGCGG
>JBMCMJ010000116.1:0-7579 GCA_048615135.1 Pseudomonadota bacterium | reverse complement strand
GCCGTCCGTGGAGTGCGCGATGACGCGCGGCGCCAGCGCCTGCACCAAGCCGTAGCCGATCACCCACAGCGCCAGGAAGGTCGAGACCTGCAGGAAACTCCAGCCCGCGACCTCGTAGAGGAAGATCGGCACGCCAACCACGAACCAGATGTCCCTGGCGCCGAACAGAAACACCCGCGCGGCCGACAACCGGTTGATCGCCGGGGCCTTGGCGAGCAGCCGGGTGATCGGCGGCTTGGCCTTGGCCCGGCCCATGCCCCGCGGCAGCGTGACGACGGTCAAGAGGAGGATGACGCCGAGGCACAGGGCCAGCAGCACGAGGCCGTGGGCGAAGCCGAGCGTGGCGAGCAAGAGGCCGCCCAAGAAGAAGCCCGCCCCCTTCATCGCGTTCTTCGAGCCCGTCAGGATCGCCACCCAGCGGAACAGCCCGCCCTTCGCCCCCTCGGGCACCACCAGCTTGATCGCACTCTTGGAGCTCATCTTGGTGAGATCCTTGGCGATGCCGGCGAGGCCCTGGATCAAGACGGCATAGGCCACGGACCACGCCATCGGCCAAGCGGGATCGAGCGCCGCGAGCGCCAGGAGGGCTCCGATCTGCAGCGTCAGCCCGCCCAAGAGCGTCGTGTTCAGCCCGAACCGCGCCGCGATCCAGCCGCCCAGGAGGTTCGTCACCACCCCCATCAACTCGTAGAGGACGAACAGAAAGGCGATCTGGAAGGGCGTGAAGCCGAGCGTGTAGAAGTGCAGCAGCACCAGCATGTGCAGCGCACCGTCGGTGATCGTCTGGCCCCAATAGGCGCCCGTGACGATCGCGTAGGCGCGGCGGTTCACCGTCGCCCCTCGAGGGCGGCGGCCACCTTGGCGGTCAACTCGACCAGCCGGCAGCTGTAGCCCATCTCGTTGTCGTACCAGGCGAAGATCTTCACCGACGTGCCGTCGACCACCATCGTCGAGGGGGCATCGACGATCGCGGAGCGGGTGTCGCTTCGATAGTCGACCGACACCAGCGGGCGGTGCTCGACGCCGAGAATGCCGGCGAGCGGGCCGTTCGCCGCGGCTTGCAGGATCGCGTTGACCTCCCCGACGCTGGTCGGCCGCGCCACCTCGAACACGCAGTCGGTCAGGCTGGCGTTCAAGAGCGGCACGCGCACCGCGTGGCCGTTCAACTTGCCCTGCAACTCCGGATAGATCAGGCCGATGGCGGTCGCCGAGCCGGTCGTCGTCGGCACCAGCGAGGCGAGCGCCGAGCGGGCGCGGCGCAGGTCCTTTTTCGGCGCGTCGACGATCACCTGGGTGTTGGTCACGTCGTGGATCGTCGTGATCACCCCGTGGCGGATGCCCAGCGCCTCGTGGATCGGCTTGACCACCGGCGCGAGGCAGTTGGTGGTGCAGGACGCGGCCGTGACGATCGGGTGGACGGCCGGATCGTAGAGATGGTCGTTGACGCCCATCACGACGTTGAGGGGGCCGTCCTTGACGGGGGCCGCCACGACGACGGCCCGGGCACCGCTTTCGAGATGCGCTTCCACCTGCGCCTGCCTGGTGAACTTGCCGGAACTCTCGATCACCACCTCGACGCCGAGGTCGGACCAGGGGATGTCGGCCGGGCGGGTGTGTTCGGAGAAGCCGATGCGCCGTTCGCCGATTCGGATGGCACCATGCTCGACGCCGATCGGTGCGCGCCAGCGGCCGTGCACGCTGTCGAATTCCAAGAGATGCGCCGCCGTCTCGATGCCACCGTTCGGCTCGTTGACGTGGGCGATGTCGAGGGCCACCCCGTCGCGCGCCAGACCCGCGAGGGCAGCCCGGCAAGCCACGCGGCCGATCCGGCCGAAGCCGTTGATGCCGATGCGCATGGGTCAGCTCCCTGTTGCGGACACATCGGAGGCGGAAGCGCAGCCGGATGGCTCCACCCCGTCCCAGCCGCAGAGTTCCGGCCGACCGCCGCAGCAGTCGTGGGTGAGAAAGGTGATCAGCTCGCGGGTGCCTTCGGTATCCACCGCGTAGAAGATGTTGCGCTGAACCCGCCAGGAGCGGAGCAGGCCGGCACGTTCCAGCGTGGCCAGATGCGAGGAGAGCGAGGAGGCCGGCACACCGAGACGCTGCGCGATCTCGCCGGCCGCGAGCCCGCTCGGCCCCTCCGCCATCAACATGCGGAAGACGGCCAGCCGGTGTTCTTGGCCGAGGGCGGCGAACGCGCGCGTGGCGGCCTCGGGCGGCATCGCTCAGCGCTCCACGGCGACGGCGGCCGTCGCCACCGCGGGATGGCGCTCGTACCAGCCCTTCGTGCCGTTCACGAGCGCCACCAGCGAGAGCATCACCGGCACCTCGACCAGCACGCCGACCACCGTGGCGAGCGCCGCCCCGCTCTCGAAGCCGAACAGCACGATGGCCGTCGCCACCGCCAGTTCGAAGAAGTTCGAGGCGCCGATCAGCATGGAGGGGCCGGCCACCTCGTGCGCGACCCCGAGGCGGCGGTTGAGCAGATAGGCGACCCCGGCCGTGAGATAGCCCTGGAACAGGATCGGCACCGCGAGCAGCGCGATGACGAAGGGCTGAGCGACGATCTGCTCGCCCTGGAAGGCGAACAGCAGCACGAGCGTGGCGAGCAGCGCCGCGAGCGAGAGGGGCTCGATCCGCTGCAGCAGCCCGGTCAGCGCCGCCTCGCCGCCGTGGCGCAGCGTCCGCCGCCGCCACGCCTGCGCCACCGCGAACGGCACGACGATGTAGATCACCACCGACAGCGCAAGGGTTTCCCACGGCACGGTGATCGCCGAGAGCCCCAGGAGCAGCGCCACGATCGGCGCGAAGGCGACGATCATCACCGCATCGTTGAGCGCCACTTGGCTCAAGGTGAAGTGCGGCTCGCCCCGGCTCAGATGGCTCCAGACGAACACCATGGCGGTGCAGGGAGCGGCACCCAGCAGGATCAGGCCCGCGATGTAGCTCTCGATCTGCGCCTCGGGCAGCAGCGGGCGGAACAGCCAGCCGACGAACAGCCAGCCGAGGGCGGCCATGAGAAACGGCTTGAACGCCCAGTTGACGGCGAGCGTGACGCCGATCCCGCGCCAGTGCTGCCCCACCTCACCGAGGGCCGCCATGTCGACCTTGAGCAGCATCGGCACGATCATCAGCCAGACCAGCACCGCGACCGGCAGGTTGACCCTTGCCACCTCGAGGTCGCCCAGTGCCTGGAAAGGTGCGGGAAACCAGTGGCCGAGGGCGATGCCGGCGACGATGCACAAGCCCACCCAGACCGTCAGATAGCGGGCGAAGAGGCCGAGTTGGGCCGGGGCTGCGGACACGGAGGTTCTCCCGAAAGCTCAGCAAACATTACTATATTTCGGCGGAAAACGAAATATCGAACTTTCGGCCCCTCGAACTCGAGGCGCAAAGCGGATAGACAGGCCGGACGAACTCGGGCGCCACGTCCGGCCAAGGTTCGGGTGCGGCGAAGGGAGACACCACGGTGCAGAGCCTGAAGCAGGGGGCGGGCGCGGTCCTGCTGGTCGGGAGTATCGCCAGCGCGGGGCCGACGTTCGCGGCGGAGGACCCGGCACCGGTCATCCGCGACCCGAAGGGCACGGTCAGCCTGACCATCGACAACGACCTGTTCGGCGGCAGCGACCGCTACTACACGTCCGGTTTTCTTTTGTCCTACCGCTCGCCGGCGGACGTGCCGCCCGGCTGGCTCGACCGCTTCGCCGACAGCCTGCAGCCCGTGGTCTCGGCCGACAGCGCCCGGCGCTGGGGCGTCGGGCTCGGACAGAAGATCTTCACCCCGGACGACACGGACCGGCGCAACCCCGACCCGGACGATCGGCCCTATGCCGGCTGGCTCTACGGCACCTTCACCCTCTCGTCCGCCACCGAGAGGCGCTACGGCTCGCTGGAGTTGCAGCTCGGCGTGGTCGGCCCCGCCGCCCTCGGCGAGCAGGTGCAGAACAACGTCCACGACTTCATGAACAGCGACCGCGCCTTCGGCTGGGACTACCAGCTGAACAACGAACCCGGCGTCAACCTCGTCTACAGCCGGCTCTGGCGCTACAATTTCGCCTTCGACGAGGACCGGCCGGACGGGCTCGCCTGGGGCATCGTGCCGAACCTGCAGGCGAGCGTCGGCAACGTGCAGACCTATGCCGGCACCGGCGCCCTGGTGCGCGTCGGCAGCAATCTCGACGTCGACTTCGGCCCGCCGCGGACGCGTCCCTCGGTGGCGGGCTCGGCCTTCGTCGATCCCGCCGAGCGCTGGGGGTGGTATCTCTTCGCCGGCCTGGACGGCCGCGCCATTGCCCGCGACATCTTCCTCGACGGCAACACGTGGCAGGACAGCCGCAGCGTCGACAAGAAGTACCTCGTCGGCGACGCCAATCTCGGCGCCGCCGTGGTCTTCCCCTGGGGCCGGCTCTCCTACGTCCACACCTTCCGCAGCAAGGAGTTCGACGGTCAGGAGACCTACGCCGAATTCGGCTCCATCACCCTCTCGGTGCGCTTTTGACGGCTCTGGCCCGCCGGAGCGTCAGCGGTCCATGTTGAACGGATAGCGCAGCACGGCGGCCAACTCGCCACCGCCCGGAATCTCGTCGCGGCGGAGCGCCAGCACCCGCCCGCCGGTCAACAGCACGCGCGCGGCGATCTGGTCGACCACGCCGTGGGTCGCGGCCGAGCCCGTGTCGGCGAGGGTCACGGCACCGGTCTCGTCGTCGACCAGCCCCGGCACCGTGGTGTCGATGTCGACGGCGATCTCGGCGACGGCACCGTGGGTGGCGGCGGCTGCCGCGTGGGCGAGGTCGGTGGTCGTGCGGTCGGCCCGGGTGCGGGCCTCGAACAGCTCGGCGAAGTCGCGCACCTCCTGGGCATGCAGACCGTCGAGCACGGTGCGGGCGGCCGAGGCCAATTCGTGATCCGCCGTCGTGTCGGGATTGCCGCCGATGCCCTCGGCCGCGAGGTGCGGATAGGTGCAGTGGGCGCGGAAGATCGAGTCGATGGGGGCGGTGGCGGCCAGGATCAGCGGCTCCTCGCGGCCGGCGAGAAAGCCGCGCAGCGCCTGGTCGACCGCGCGGGCGTATTGCGCGATGCGGACCTTGTAGCCCTCCGATCCCTGGATGCGGCCGCGCGGCGAACGGCTCGCCAGCGAACCGCGGCCGACGGCATCGCTCATGTCGCGCGGCAGGTCGGGCACGGCGACGACGGCCGGCGGCAGGTCGGCCGTCACCTCGACGAGCCGCACCGCCTCGATGGACAGCGCCAGCACGAACGCCTCGTGGCGCTTGGTGACCGCGCGCAGCAGCGGCTTGACGTGGAAGCGGTCGGCGACCTCGACCGTGGCTTCCAGGCGGTTGGCGAGGCGGAAGGTGGCGATGCGGTCCTCGGTGACGAACACGGCGAGGCTGCGCGCCTGCATCGCCCAGAACTCGTCGTCGTCGATCAGATCGTCCAGCTGCGCCACCATGGCGCGAACCCGCATCCGGGCCTCGCGGTTCTCGGCGGCCGCCTCGAGCTGGCCGACGGCCTCGTCCCGCAGGTTGGCGAGCGCGATCCGGTCCGCCTGCGCGTCCTGGGTCAACGGCGTGGTCGGCAGGTAGATCGACACGCAGGCGGGCGCGCGGAAGGTGACGAGACGCTCCAGATCGGAGCGGGTGGGGATGTCGACGTGCAGCATGATCGGCTCCGCGGGCGGGTCGCGATGAGGGGACCCCCGAAGTGCCGCCCCGGCCGAGCGGTCGTCTATCCGCTTTGCGCCAGGATCTCGTCTTCGCCGCCGCCCCGGACGCGCCGTCGCGTCTCGCTGGGCGAGCAGCCGGGCTTCGAGGCGTCGGCTTGGCGAGGGGATCGGTCCGCAGCCAAGCCCAGCGGATGGCTGCGGAAGGCCCGCCGACCGGTGAACTCGGCACGGCGAAGGCCAGGAGGCCGGTCCTTCGTCTTGCTCGAGATTGCCGCCGCGAAGGGCTGGCCACTTCGTGCGATCAACGGAAATTCGGCCCGTTCGACCCGCCGGTCAACGCGACTTGACGATGCCGGAGAACCCGGCGACGGCGAGCAGGCTCAATGCCCAGCCGGTGAGCACCTGGAAATAGAGCACGACGCGGCCGGCAGCGCCCCAGGGCTTGCGGATGTCCGGCGCCCAGTAACTCTGCTGGCCGACCTCCATCCCCGGCAGCAGCACGTCGAGCGAGTAGATCCAGCTATTGAAGCGCGGATAGCTGGCCGCTTCCGGCTGGTCCCGAAAGCAGGCGAGCTGCGACTGGCCGGGGGCGGCGAGGCCCTCGCGTTCGGTGCCGAGCGACGGCACGAACAGCCGCGTCCCGCGCTCCACATCGCACAGCACCCATTCCGGCGCGCGCAGAAACACCGGCACGTTGGGCCTGAGCGCGTCGTGGTAGGCGACCGCCGCGTGCAGCCCCGCGCCACCCAGCCAGATCAACAACAGCCACAGGAACGCGAGCAGCGGCACCCGGCCGAAGCCGACGGTGAGGTAGAGCAGCCCGTCCTTGATCGCGAGAACGGCCCGCCAGGGACCGCGCCCGACGCGCGCCCGCCGGGCTCGGCGTTGCAGCCGCTCCTTTTCGATCAGGACGCGCCGCGCATCCTCGTCGTGGCCCATGTCGAGCAGGGCGGCGCTCAATTGCTCGTAGGGGTGCGGCCAGAAGTCCTCGCCCCAGCGCGCCGGGTTCTGCCGGGCGAGCCAGGAGAGCCGCACCGAGGCCTCGGCGCTCGCGCCCAAAATGGCGCCGTAGACGAAGTGGTTGAGCTTCAGATTGCCGGCGGCGGGCCACGCGTCCGGATGGTCCACCAGGGCACCGGCGCTCGCCCCGTTGAGGTTCAACACACCGTCGACCCGGGCACCGTCGCGCAGGATGAAGGCGCCTTCGATCGTCGCCCGGGCCAGGGTGATCGCCGTGTCCTCGGCTTCCGAGAAGCTGCCGCCGGTGAAGTCGCAATCGCCCGCGACGCGGGCGCCGACCAGGGCGACCGTCCCCTCGATCTCGGCAAGCCGCAGGGCCACGTCGCCGCGGGTCCTGAGGCCTTCGGCCTCGAGGGCGGCAGCACCCGGCCGGGTGATCCGCGCGCCGGTCGCCATCAGGTCGGCGCCGATATCCGCACCTGCGAGGCGCACCCCGCCGGTCACGACGGCGCCGCGCAGCAGCACGTTGCCGCCGGCCACCAGCCGTGCGGCGTCGATCGCCACTTCGCCCACGCTCGTCACGGCGGCCCCGTCCGCCACGAATTCGCCGCGCAAGCGCGCTCCCGCCAGGACCACGGCGCCCTCGACGACGGCCCCGCGCAGATAGACGTCGCCGCGCGCTTCCAGCCGTTCGGCGACGAGGCCCGGCAGGCTGGAGCCGTCGAGGTAGAGACTGTCGATGACCGCGGCCCGGAGCACGAGCGAGGCGTCGAACACGCAGTCGACCAGCCCGATGTCGCGGCCGATCCGGCAGCCCTCGAGGTCGAGCGCCCCCTCGATCCAGGCCCCGCTCAGCCGGAGGCCCTTCTCGTGCATTGGCGGCGTGCCGGGGTGTTGCAGCAGCAGCGAGCGGAGAAACTCCGCGCGGACCCGCCGCGCCGGATCGCCCGGCTC
>JBMCMJ010000115.1:0-7676 GCA_048615135.1 Pseudomonadota bacterium | reverse complement strand
GCGCTCGGCAAGCTTTGGCAGGACGCTTTCGACTACGGAGTCGACAGCTTGCAGCGCTCCGTCCTCTTCTGGGACATCCTCCGCCAGCGCGGCAACGTGTTCAACGAGCACGTCGACCGCGGCAAGCCGCCGGTGCTGGTCTTCGACTACGAGGTGGTGGTCGACGGCGCCACCTTGCCGCGCCCCTGCAACTACCTGCTCTTGCGGATCCTGCCGCCGGCGGGCGTCGAGACCGACGACACCATGCGGCCCTTCGTCATCGTCGACCCGCGGGCGGGCCACGGCCCCGGCATTGCCGGAATGAAGGAGGCGAGCCAGGTCGGCGTGGCGCTCAGGGCCGGCCATCCGGTCTATCTGGTCTCGTTTCGCCCCTACCCGGAGCCCGGCCAGACGCTCGAGGACGTGGCCGCGGCGGAGGTGCATTTCCTCGAAACGGTGATCGCGCGCCATCCCCGGAGCGAGTTCCTGCCGGCGGTGGCCGGCAACTGCCAGGGCGGCTGGGCGATCATGATGGCGCTCGCGGTGGCGCCGGAGCGCGCCGGCGTCGTCGCGATCTCCGGCGCGCCGATGTCGTACTGGGCCGGCAAGCGTGGCCAGGACCCGATGCGCTACACGGGTGGGCTCAACGGCGGCGCTTGGCCCGCCACCTTGATGGGCGACCTCGGCAACGGCCAATTCGACGGCGCGTGGCTGGTCACCAATTTCGAGCGGCTCAACCCCGCCAACTCCTATTGGAAGAAGCTCTACGACGTCTACGCCAAGGCGGACACGGAAGGCCCGCGCTTTCTCGAGTTCGAGCGCTGGTGGGGCGGCTATTTCGTCCTCACCACCGAGGAGATCCGCTTCATCGTCAACGAGCTCTTCGTCGGCAACAAGCTGGCGAAGGGGCAGGTCGTCACCAGCCGCGGCCAGCCGATCGACCTCCGCCGCATCAAGGCGCCGATCGTCGTCATCTGCTCGCACGGCGACAACATCACGCCGCCGCAGCAGGCCTTGAACTGGATCCTCGACCTCTACGACGACGTCGACGAGATCAAGGCGGCGGAGCAGACCATCGTCTACGTCGTCCATCCGACGGTGGGGCATCTCGGCATCTTCGTCTCGGGCCGCGTCGCGCTCAAGGAACACGCCGAGTTCATCACCGCGATGGACCAGCTCGAGGCGCTGCCGCCCGGCCTCTACGAGATGGTGATCGACGAGTGTCAGCCGGGAGCCGAAGGTGCCGACCGGTTCGTCGTCCATCTGGAGACGCGCACGCTCGACGATATCCGCGCCCTCGACGACGGCCGCGACGACGAGGCCCCGATGGCGCACGTGGCGCGCCTCTCCGAGGTCGGCGAAGGCCTCTACGAGCATCTGGTACGTCCGGGGGTGAAGGCGCTCGCCAACGAGACGTTGGCGACGGTGTTTCGCGAGCTCCATCCGGATCGGGTGCAGCGGCGGCTGATCTCGGATCTCAATCCGTTCATGGCCCCGTTGGCCTGGGCCGCCGAGCAGGTCCGCACCGAGCGCCGGCCGATGGCCGAGGACAACGCCTTCCTGCAGGCCGAGCGCGCGATGAGCGACGCCATCGTCGACACGCTCGACCGCTACCGAGACGCCCGCGACCGTTTGCAGGAGCAGACGTTCTACGCCATCTGGACGCACCCGCTGACCGTGGCCCTCGCGGGTAATCTCGCCCCCTATGCCGAGGTCAACAAGCCGCAGGCATCCCGTCGCAAGGATTTCGAGGATCAGGTCGCGCTCAAGCTGGAGGCGATCAAGGCGCGCTACCGCGAGGGCGGTTTCGACGACGGGCTGATCCGCATCCTCGTCGCCGGTGCCGCCGCGCTGCCGGGGATCGACCCCAAGGCGCTGCGCGCGGCCCGGGCGATCTGGAAGCGCGAGAACGTGTTTACCGGCCTCACCCGCGCCGAGCTCCTCCGCATGGTGAAGGAGGAGGCCTTCCTCGTGCAGTTCGACCGCGAGCACGCCATGGCGACGCTGCCCGATCTCCTGGCGAGTCGCGCCGACCGCGAGCGCGCGCTGCGGATCGCCCGCGAGGTCCTGCTCTGGCGTCCCGACCTCGTTCCGCTCTTGGACGAGGAGCTGGCGCGATTGGAGAAGGTCCTCGGGCTGCGCGGCACGCCCACGCCCGCAGCCGCCGCCGAGCTGGTCGGCTGACATCATGCGCCGCGGCATTGACGCCGCGGCGCTTCAGCCGGCGAGCAGGGCTCAGCCGGCGATGAGGTCGCGGCAGTGACGGGCGATCATCAACTCTTCGTCGGTGGGGATCACCCAGGCCGCCGTCGCGCTTGCCCGTGTCGAAATCCGCGGCCCGCCGGCTTCGTTCGCTGTCTCGTCCAGCTCGATCCCGAGCCAGGCGGCGCGCCGGCAGATGGCGGCGCGGATGGGAGCTGCGTGCTCGCCGATGCCGGCGGTGAAGACCAGCGCATCGAGCCCTTCCAGTGCCGCCGCGAGCGAGCCGAGCTCGCGGGCGATGCGGTAGACGAACAGCTCCACCGCCAGCTTCGCCCGTGGCTCGTCGCTCGCCAGAAGGACGCGCATGTCGCTGGAAAGGCCCGACACGCCCAATAGCCCGGATTCGCGATAGAGCAGGCGCTCGACGGCGCGGGCGTCCATGCCGAGCTCGTCCATCAGATAGAGCACGACGCCGGGGTCCAGAGCGCCGGAGCGGGTGCCCATCACGAGGCCGTCGAGCGCGGTGAAACCCATGGTGCTGGCGATGCTCCGCCCGGCCTGGAGCGCGCAGCCGCTGGCGCCGTTGCCGAGGTGAAGCACGACGGTCCGCCCCTTCGCCGCGCGCGGGTCGTGGTCGGCCAGCACCGAGGCGATGTAGGCGTAGGACAAGCCGTGGAAGCCGTAGCGGCGCACGCCCCGATCGGTGATCGCCGCCGGCAGCGCGAAGGCCTGGGCGAGCTCGGGGGCCGTCTGGTGAAAGGCGGTGTCGAAGCAGGCGATCTGCGTGAGCTCCGGCCGGCGCTCGGCGATGAGCCGGATCGGCGAGAGGTTGTGCGGCTGGTGGAGCGGGGCGAGCGGGACGAGCTCCTCGAGGTCGGCGAGGATCGCGGGCGTGATCCTGACGGGTGCTGCGTAGCGCGTCCCGCCGTGGACGACGCGGTGGCCGATGGCGGCGATCTCGAGCCCGGCGTCGCGGCCGCGCAGCCAGTCGGTCAGGAAGTCGAGCGCGCCGGCGTGGCCGGGCGCCTCACCTTCGGCCCAGCGGTGCTCGTCGACGATGTGGCCCGCCGGATCGGTGGCGCGAAAGCGAGCGTCGCCGGTGAGTTCCTCGAAGGTGACATGGAGGGTCGCCGCCGGTGCGCCGGCGTCGCCGATCGCGAACTCCGTCACCTTCAGGCTGGAGGAGCCGGCATTGAGGACCAGGATCGCGTCGGTCATGTCAGGTGGCCTTGGTCGGGTTCCGTCGGCGGTAGTCGGCGACCAGCGTCGCCACGGCGCAGGAGGCGAGCCGGCTCTGCACCGTGTCGGCGCGGCTGGTGAGCGTGATCGGCACCCGCGCGCCCAGGACGATGCCGGCGCTGTCGGCATTCGCCATGAACGACAGGCTCTTCGCCAGCATGTTCCCGGCCTCCAGGTCCGGCACGACGAGGATGTCGGCCTGGCCAGCGACCGGGCTCTCGATCGCTTTGATACGCGCCGCTTCGGGATCGATGGCGTTGTCGAGCGCGAGCGGGCCGTCGAGTTCGGCGCCGGTGATCTGGCCACGGTCAGCCATCTTGCAGAGCGCCGCCGCTTCGAGCGTGGACGGCACCGTCGGGTTGACGGTCTCCATCGCCGACATGATCGCCACCTTCGGCCGTTCCAAGCCGAGGGCGTGGGCCAGGTCGATGGCGTTTCGGGTGATGTCGACCTTGTCGACCAGGCTCGGGAACACGTTGATCGCGGCGTCGGTGATGATCAGCGGCTTGGGGTAGGTCGGCACGTCCAGAACGAAGCAGTGGCTGATCCGCCGCTCCGTCCTGAGCCCTTTGGTGCGGTCGACCACCGCGCCCATCAGCTCGTCGGTGTGGAGCGAGCCCTTCATCAGCATCTCGGCGCGGCCCTCGCGGACGACGCCCACGGCCGCCTCGGCGGCCGCGTGGCTATGCGGCGCGTCGACGAGTTCGAAGCGGGCAATATCGAGACCCGCTTCCTTCGCCACCGCCTCGATCTTGGCCCGCGGCCCGACCAGGATGGGCTCGATGATCCCCATTTCGGCCGCATCGACCGCGCCTTGCAGCGCCGACGCGCTGCAAGGGTGCGCGACCGCCGTCGGCGTCGGCGGCAACGCCGCGACGCGCGCGATCAATCGCTCGTACTTCTCCCCCGGCTGCCGGTCCATGACTGCTTGCCCTCCGCGCTTTGCGCCGCCGATCGCACCCGCCGGCCGTGCAAAAACTGACATATCGCGCCGCGGCGACTATCCGCTTTCCGCCATCTGCATTGGCTGGCGGAAAGCGGATAGCGGGAGGCGGCCGCGATTCTTAACTCAACAATGACATTACCGACGGTGTTCCGTTGCAGCACGTCGAAGGGTGTACCAGTTCGGGGAGGCGAACATGTGCGCTTTGGCCAAGCCGGCGGCGACCGGCGCGCGTGAGGCATGGCGTGGGTTTCGCGGCACGGGATGGCGCGAACGGATCGACGTGCGCGACTTCATTCAGCGCAACTACACGCCCTACGAGGGCGACGCAGCCTTTCTGGCCTCGGCGACCGAGCGGACCGACGCACTTTGGAAGAAGCTTTTGCCCCTCTTGGCGGAGGAGCGGGCCAAGGGCGTGCTCGACGTCTCGCAGGTGCCGTCCAGCATCACCGCCCACGGTCCCGGCTACATCGACCGGGACCTCGAACTCATCGTCGGGCTGCAGACCGACGCCCCGTTGAAGCGGGCGATCATGCCGAAGGGCGGCTGGCGCGTCGTCGAGGACAGCCTGAAGGCCTACGGGTTCGAGCCCGATCCGGCGATCCGCAAGGTCTTCACCGAATACGCCAAAACCCACAACGACGGGGTCTTCGACGCCTATACGCCGGAAATCCAGAAGTGTCGGCGCACCGGCATCGTCACCGGTCTTCCCGACGCCTACGGCCGGGGCCGGATCATCGGTGACTATCGCCGCCTGGCGCTCTACGGCCTCGATTTCCTGATCGAGGAGAAGCAGCACGAGAAAGCCGAGCTGGCCCCGCGCCATTCGACCGAAGAGGTGATCCGGCTCCGTGAGGAGTTGTCCGAACAGATCCGCTCGCTCCAGCAGATCAAGACCATGGCGGCAGCCTATGGCTACGACGTGTCGCAGCCGGCCACGACGGGCCGCGAAGCGGTGCAGTGGACCTATTTCGCCTTTCTCGCCGCCATCAAGGAGCAGAACGGGGCGGCGATGTCGGTCGGCCGCATCTCGACCTTCCTCGACATCTATCTACAGCGCGATCTCGAGGAAGGCAGCTCGAGCGAGCGGGAGGCCCAGGAGCTGATCGACGACCTCGTGATCAAGTTCCGCCTCGTGCGCTTCTTGCGGACTCCCGCCTATAACGAGCTGTTCTCCGGCGATCCGACCTGGGTAACCGAAGTGATCGGCGGCATGGGTCAGGACGGCCGGACGCTGGTCACCAGGACCAGCTTTCGGATCCTGAACACGCTCTACACCCTGGGGGCGGCGCCGGAGCCGAACCTGACCGTGGCGTGGTCGCCGCGCCTGCCCGACGGCTTCAAGCGCTTCGCCGCCCAATGCTCGATCGATACGAGCTCGATCCAGTACATGTCCGACGACCACATGCGGCCGGATTTCGGCGACGACACCGCGATCGCCTGCTGCGTCTCGGCCATGCCGGTCGGCAAGCAGATGCAGTTCTTCGGTGCCCGGGTGAATCTGTTGAAGACGCTGCTCTATGCCATCAACGGCGGCGTCGACGAGATCAGCGGCGAGCAGGTGGGTCCGCTGATGCGGCCGATCGAGGACGACGTCCTCACCTTCGACGCGGTGATGCAGCGCTTCGATCCTATGGTCGAGTGGCTGGCGCGGACCTACGTCAACGCGCTGAACATCATCCATTACATGCACGACAAGTACTGCTACGAAGCGGTGCTGATGGCGCTGCACGACCGCGACGTCGTGCGCACGCTCGCCTGCGGCATAGCCGGGCTTTCCCACACCGCCGACAGCCTGGCGGCGATCAAGTACGCCAAGGTGACGGCGATCCGCAACGCACAGGGGGTCGTCGTCGATTACAACGTCGAGGGTGACTTCCCGCGCTACGGTAACAACGACGAGCGCGCCGACAGCCTCGCGCGCATGCTCGTTACCATGATGATGGACAAGATCCGGCACTACGCCACCTATCGCGGGGCGATTCCGACCCAGTCGGTGCTGACCATCACCTCCAACGTCGTCTACGGCAAGCAGACGGGCAACGCGCCCGACGGGCGCCGAAGCGGCGTGCCGTTCGCGCCGGGCGCCAATCCCTCCAACGGCGCGGACAGGAAGGGGGCCTTGGCGGCGATGATGTCGGTGGCGAAGCTGCCTTACGAGGACGCGCAGGACGGCATCTCGCTCACCATCTCGGTCGTGCCGACCTCGCTCGGCCCCGGCGAGGACCGTACCACCCGCGCGGTCGGCGGGCTCGACGCCTATTTCGCTGCCGGTGGCTTCCACTGCAATTTGAACGTCCTCAATCGGGACACGCTCCAGGCGGCGATGGAGCGGCCGGACGACTTCCCGCAATTGACCATCCGGGTGTCCGGCTACGCGGTGAACTTCGTCAAGTTGACCAAGGAGCAGCAGCTCGACGTCCTGAGTCGCACCTTCCACGGCGCGATGTAGGGGCGGGCGATGAGCACCAGTTTGGTCGGCAGCCGCTACGCGCTCCATCTGACGCGGCGGGCGCGGGAGGAGGCGAGCCACGCCGGCTCGTTCGTCGAGGTGTTTCCGAGCGACGACGCGCCTCCCGACGATCCGACGGTGGGCTACGTCCACTCGATCGAGATCGGCAGCACCGTCGATGGACCCGGGATTCGGTTCGTCCTGTTCCTGACCGGCTGTCCGCTCCGCTGTCAGTACTGCCACAACCCGGACACCTGGCATCGCCTCGCCGGCACGCCCTATCCCGTGCGCGGTGTCCTGCGCGAGCTCACGAAGTACACGGAAGCGCTCCGGACCACCGGCGGCGGGCTGACGATCTCGGGCGGCGAGCCCGTTTTCCAGGACCGGTTCATGGTCGAGGTGATGCGCGAGGCCAAGGCGCTCGGCGTTCACACCTGCCTCGACACTTCCGGTCGGCTCGGCGCCCGGCTCGACGACGAGGAGCTGGCGCTCATCGACCTGCAATTGCTCGACATCAAGTCCGGCAATCCGGACACCTACCGCCGAGTGACCGGCCACCCCCTCGAGCCCACGCTGATCTATGCACGCCGCCTCTCGGATTTACGGCGGCCTTTATGGGTGCGCTTCGTCCTGGTGCCGGGCCTGACCGACGACCTCGACAACGTGGAACGGATCGCCGACCTCTGCGCCGGCCTCGAGAGCTTGGAGCGGGTGGAGATTCTGCGGTTCCACCAGATGGGTAAGGCCAAATACGACAAGCTGAAGATCCCTTACCCGCTGGCCGACACCGAGCCTCCCTCGGTCGAGCTCACCGAGCGCGTCCGCGAGCAATTCCTCCGTCGCGGGCTCACCGTCTTCTAA
>JBMCMJ010000114.1:0-8016 GCA_048615135.1 Pseudomonadota bacterium | reverse complement strand
CGTCGACGATGATGCGACCGCAGTACTTCATCAACATCATCCTCTTGGCCGTCCTCGCCACCGCCGGCGTGGTGGGGCTGTTGGCCGACGTGCTGTGGCCGACCTTTCTCTACAACCCGTGGCTGAACGGGGCGATCGTCCTCGTCTTCCTGATCGGTGTCGTCTACGCGCTGGCGCGGGTCTGGCGGCTCCGCCCCGAACTGCGCTGGATCGAAGCCTTCCGGACCAACGCGCCGGGCTTCTCGATGACCGCTCCGCCTCGCCTGCTGGCGCCGTTGGCGACCCTGCTCACCGAGCAGGAGCGGCGCGGCAAGAGCACGCTCACCACGGTCTCCGTCCGCTACCTGCTGGACAGCGTGCAGTCGCGCCTCGACGAGCAGCGCGACAACGCCCGCTATCTCACCGGCCTTTTGATCTTCCTCGGCCTGCTCGGCACCTTCTGGGGTCTCTTGCAGACGATCGACGCCGTGGGAGAAGTGATCGCCGGGCTCTCGGTGTCGAGCGACACGGTCGCGACCTTCGCAGAACTGCAGGACGGGCTCGCAGCACCGCTTTCCGGCATGGGCATCGCCTTCAGCTCGTCTCTCTTCGGTCTCGCGGGCTCGCTCGTGCTGGGCTTTTTGGACCTTCAGGCCAGTCGCGCGCAGAACGAATTCTTCGACGACCTCGAGGAATGGTTCTCCAGCCTCACCCGTCTCGGCGGCGGCCCGCTGGTGCTCGACGGCGAAGGTGGTGGCCGGGCAATGCCCAGCTACGTCCAGGCGCTCTTGGAGCGATCCGCGGAGAGCACGGAGGATCTGGCGCGCATCCTCGGCGAGAGCGAGGCCACGCGGCGGGCCACCGAGGCCGCCGTCGTTCGCCTGGGCGACCATCTGGAACGGCTCACCCAGCACTTCGTCGACGAGCGGACCCAGCTCGAGCGCTTCGCCGCCTCGGTCGCGCACATCGAAGCGGTGCTGACCAAGCAGCGCAGCGAGGGTTTGGTGCTCGATGCGGCGAGCCGCGCCCATCTCGCCAATCTCGATGCGTCGATGCAGCGGCTCGTCGACGAGGCCACCCGCGGCCGGGCCGAGGCGGTCGAGACCGTCCGCCGGGAGATCCGGCTCGTCACGCGCACCATCGCGCTTGCTTCCGGCGAGCCGGATCCGGGGGCGTAGGGGAGAAGACCGATGGCCCGTTCGCGCCGCGACGGCCGCGCATCGAACGACATCTGGCCCGGCTTCGTCGACGCCCTGTCGACCCTGCTCATGGTCTTCATCTTCCTGCTCTCGGTGTTCGTGGTGGCGCAATTTTTCCTGAGCCAGCTGCTCGCCGGGCGGGACGAGCGGCTGCGGACGATGGAGCAGGCGCTGAGCACGACCGAGGCGGAGTTGGAGGACGAGCGGCTGCGGCTCGACGATCTCCGCCGGACCGTCGCACGGCTCGGCAGCGACCTCGGCCTCGTGCGCGCCGAGCGGGACGCGGCCGAGGCCGAGCGGGACGCGGCGCTGGACGAGCGCGACGCGCTGACCGAGCGCTTCGAGCGGCTGGCGCGCGACAACCTCGCCCTCGAGCGGACCTTGGCCGACATGCGGGGCGACGCCGAGGTCCTGGCCCGCGAGCGGGAGTTGATCGAGCAGGCGCTGCGCGAGGCGGAGACGCGCATCACCGCCGATCAGGCGACCATCGAGGCGCAGCTCGACGATCTGGTCCGGCTCCGCCAGGACGTCGCCACCCTGCAGGAGGTGCGCGATCGCCTCGAGGCCGAGATCGCGGGCGAGGTGGCGGCGCGGAGCGATCTTTTGGCCGAACTGGGGCGGGTGCGCGACCGCAATCGGGCGCTGACCGATCGACTGGCGGACAGCCGGGAGCGAACCCTGCTCGCCCAGGTCGAACTCGACCGCGAGGTCGCCCGCGCCCGCGACGCGCTGGAGGAAGTCCGCATCCTCTCGGCCAATCTCGTCGAAACCCGCGCGGCTCTGGCTCGTCTGGAGACCCTGCTCGCCGAGCGCGAGGCGGTGATCGAGGCGCAGGAGATCCGCCTCGAGGATCTCGACACCCGCCTGACCGCGGCGCTCGCCCGCGAGGTCGACGAACTGCAGCGGTTCCGCAGCGACTTTTTCGGCCGTCTACGGGAGGTGCTGGGCGATCGGGAGGACGTCCGGGTGGTGGGCGACCGCTTCGTCTTTCAGTCGGAGGTGCTGTTCGACCGCGCCGAGGCCGCCCTCGACGCCGCGGCGCGGGCGGAGTTGAGCCGGTTGGCCGAGACGCTCGTCGAGGTCACGTCCGACCTGCCGCGGGATCTGCCGTGGATCCTGCAGGTCAACGGCCACACCGACCAGCGGCCGATCAGCACGGCCCGGTTTCCCTCCAACTGGGAACTCTCCGCCGCCCGGGCGATTTCGGTTGCCACCTATCTGATCGAGCAGGGCATTCCGGCAGACCGGGTGGCCGCGGCGGGTTTCGCCGACAACCAGCCGCTCGACCCTGCCCAAACCGAGGAAGCCTATCAGCGCAACCGCCGCATCGAGCTCAAGCTGACGACGCGCTGACCGGACCGCGCTCGGCGTTGGCCCCGCCTCGGAGGTGCAGCTTTCGGGCCAGCGCCGCCTTGCGTATCTGGAAGGCGGGATCGGTGCGCACCCGCGGGTGCGGCAGATCGACGATCGACACGTCGTGGATCACCCCCGGATGCGGATGCATGACAACGATGCGATCCGCCAGGGCAAGGGCCTCCTCCAGGTCGTGGGTGACCAAGAGTGCCGTAAAGCGTGTCTCCTGCCAAAGCTCCAGCAGGTGGGCCTGCAGGGCCTCGCGAGTGAAGGCGTCGAGGGCGCTGAAGGGCTCGTCGAGCAGGAGGATCTCCGGTTCGCGAGCGAGCGCGCGGGCGAGCGCCGCCCGCTGGGCCATGCCACCCGATAGTTCCGCAGGCAGTGCGTGGGCGAAGCCCGCGAGGCCGACCCGCTGCAACAGGCGCCGCGTCCGGTCGTGCTGGACCTCCACCGGGAGATCCGCGAGCCCGAAGCGGACATTGGCCTCGACGGTCAGCCAAGGCATCAGCCGCGGCTCCTGAAAGACGAAGCCGATCCGCGGCTCGGGGCCGGTGATCGGCAGCCCGTCGAGCCTGACCGCACCCCGACTAGCCGGCTCCAGACCGGCGACGATGCGCAACAGGGTCGACTTGCCGCAGCCGCTGGTGCCGACCAGGGCCACGATCTCACCCTCGCCAACGACGAGGTCGATCCCCTGCAGCGCCGTGACGCCACCGGGGAAGCGCTTGTGGACGTTGTCGATCGCGAGCATCGCCGGGCACCTTTGCCAGGGGGAAAGAGTAGGAAGGGGGGATTTGATGATCCCCCCTTGGACCCCCCGGCAGCGGCGTTGCCGCTGCCACTCGGAAAAAGTGGCGGCGGCGATCGCCGCCGCCCGGGGGTCCGAGGGGGCCAAAAGCCCCCTCGTCTCGTCTTTTCTTATCTCTCTCCCCGTTGCATCCGTGCGAAACCGTCCTGCCAACGGAGCCAGGGGGATGTGGCTTGGGCGAGCGCCATGTCGGTGGCCTTGCCCAAAAGGGCGAACAGGATCAGGCTGGCGATGATCAGGGCCGGACGCCCGGTCATCTGGCCGTCCAGCATGAGAAAGCCGAGCCCCTGGCTCGCGCCCATCAACTCGGCCGCGACGACGAACATCCAGGCGAGCGCGAGCCCGCCGCGCAGGCCCGTCACGTAGGCCGGCAGGGTGGCGGGGAGCAACACGCGGCGGACCAGGGCCAGATGCGAGAGGCCATACATGCGGCCCACCTCGATCAGCTTGCGGTCGACCTGGCCGATCGCGGTGGAAAGGTTGAGATAGACGGGAAAGAACGCGCCGACCGCGATCAGCGTCACCTTCGAGGCCTCGAAGATGCCGAGCCAGAGGATGAACAGCGGCACCCAGGCGAGCGAGGGCACGGCCTTGATCGCCTGCAGGGTCGGATCGAGCAGTTGGTGGGCGGTCCGCGAATAGCCGGTCAACGCACCGAGCACGGTGGCCGCCAGCGTGCCGAGGAAAAAGCCCGTGATCACCCGCCACAGCGTGACGCCCAGATGCTCGAGCAGGGTGCCGTCGCGCCAGAGATCGCCGACTTCCCGCAGGACCAGGGTGGGGGCGGGCAGCAGGTGCGGTGCGACGAGGCCCAGTCGGGTGGTCAGCTCCCAGGCGGCAAGCAGCGCCAAGGGCAGCAGCCAGCCGAGCCATCCGGACGAGAGGGCCAAGAGGCGCGGCGGCCGGGCCCGACGGAGCGCGAGCGGCAGACGGTCGACGGCCATCAGCCTTCGCCGCCGAGCTGTTCGGTGAACCGTGTGTCGATCAGGTCGTCGAGCACAGCCGCGACGTCGACCTCCGGGCGGATCACGCCGATCTCGCGGAGCACGTTCCCCGCGGCGAGCAGAGTGGCCCGAACCTCGGTGTCGATCGGTCCGACGGCGAGGTCGGTGCGCGCCTCGAGCTGGCGCTCGACAACCGCCGGGTCCAGGCGCGCGGCACGGGCGACGACGGCGGCGAGTTCGTCGGGGTGGGCGCGGGCATGGGCGCGTGCCCGCTCGTAGAGTTCGAGCAGGCGCACGACCGCCTCCGGGTGGCGCTCGGCGAAACGCTCCCGGACGTTGAGCAGGCCGTAAGTGTTGAGCGCCGGTGCGCGGTGGAACAGCACCACGCCGTCGCGCAGTTCGTGTTGCGCCATGTGCGGATCGAGCCCGGCCCAGGCATCGACCTGGCGGGAAACCAGGGCGCGCCCGCCGTCCGGGTGCTGCAGCAGCACCATTCGGACGTCCCGCTCGCTCAACCCCTCGGCGGCGAGCGCCTGCAACAGGAACAGGTGCGGGTCGGTGCCGCGGGTCACGGCGATGGTCTTGCCGGCGAGATCGGCGACACGGTTGATGCCGGTGTCCCTGCGGGTGACCAGGGCCGTCCACTCCGGGCGGGAATAGAGGTAGATGCCGCGGATCGGGTTGCCGTTGGCCTTGGCGACCAGGGCCGCACCCCCGGCGGTGGAGCCGACATCGATGCTGCCCCCCGAGAGGAACTCCAGCGCCTTGTTGCTGCCGAGGCTCAGCACCCAGCGGACCTCGGTCCCGTCCGCGGCGAATGCCTCCTCGACCCAGCCCTTCTCCTTCAACAGCAGGCTGAGGGGGTTGTAGTAGGCGTAGTCCAGCGTCAGCCGGGCGGGGGGCTCGGCGAGCGCGGGCCCGGCGCACAGCAACGTCGCGGCCGCGAGACCGAGAGTGGCGCGACGTGTGAACAGCGTGCTCGACATGGGCAGCATCCTCCGCCGGTGCCGGCCGCCGATCGGCCGGTCCGGCGAGGATGTCTAGCCCGTAAGCTGCTCGGACCGAATTCTCTATTGCAGCGCAAAAAGAGACGGATCGTCTACGCCGCGTCCTTCCGGGAGGAGATTTTTGCCTCCAGCGCCGGCGGCTGATTGATCGTCTGCAAGACGACGCAGTAGCGCTCCGTAAGCTTCAAGAGCGTCGCGAGTTGGTCCTCGTCCGCGTCGGTGTCGAGGTCGAAGCGCAGGCGAATGGCGCGAAAGCCCACGGGTGCCTCCTTGGCCACCCCGAGCGTGCCGCGAAAGTCGAGATCGCCCTCGGCATGGACGACGCCGCCGCGCAGCGGGATCTCGAGCGCGGTGGCCACGGCCTTGAGCGTCACCCCGGCGCAGGCCGCAAGCGCTTCGAGCAGCATGTCGCCGGAGCAGGCGAAGCTGCCGTCGCCGCCGGTGGCGGGATGCAGGCCCGCCTCGATCAGCGCCTTGGAGGTGGCGATGGAGCAGGCGATCCCCTCGCCCAACGTCCCCGACGCCCGGAGCGTCACGACGGCACGATCCGGCTCGTCGCGATAGGCCTGCTTGAGCGGGGCCTGCAGGGTCTTCAAGTCGTCGGCGCGCATGGTTTCCTCCCGGTGCTGGCTCGCCCGTTCATGGCTTGCGAGATGCGGCGGCCTCGTCCTTGACCGCCTCGAGGACGACGAAGGTGGACGTCTGGGCGACGTGCGGCAAGGCCGAGATGCGTTCGCCCAACACCCGGCGATAGGCGCCGATGTCGCTCGTACGCACCTTCAAGAGGTAGTCGAAGCCGCCCGCGATCATGTGGCACGCCTCGATCTCGCGCACCGCGTGGACGGCCTCGTTGAACGCTGCCAGCGCCTTGGAGGTGGTGTCGTTCAGCGTCACCTGGACGAAGGCCAGATGCGTGCCGCCCAGCACGCTCGGCTCGAGGATCGCCCGGTAGCCACGGATCACGCCGGCCCGCTCCAGCCGCCGCACGCGGGCATGGCACGGCGTCTTGGACAGCCCGACGCGCTCGGCGAGTGCCGTCAGGGTGATCCGGCCATCGACAGCCAGCACACCCAGGATGCGCCGGTCGGCGTCGTCCAACTCGACCATAAAGGGCGTTCCTTGCGGATCGTTTCGTCTCCCAACACCCTATTCATCAGGAAGATCGATGCGTGGAAGAGGGCTTCTCGGAAAGACCGTCGAGCGGGTTCGGGGTAGGGTCGGCGCAGCGCAGGGGAGACCGTCGATGTCCGATCACCAGCCGCCGACCTCGGGCCGGACCGCTCTGCAGGAGGCGATGCGCGCGCCGGAGCCCGAAATCGTTGCGGGTCTGACCGCGGGCCTCGCGTTCGACGAGGCGTCGGTGACCGCCGAAGCGATCGCCCTGGTCGAAGCGGTCCGGGCCGACACGGCGCCGGGGCTGATGGAGACGATGCTCGCCGAATACGGCCTTTCCACCCGCGAGGGCGTGGCGCTGATGTGTCTCGCCGAGGCCCTGCTCCGCGTGCCCGATGCCCGCACCATCGACGCCCTGATCGCCGACAAGATCGCGCCGGCCGACTGGGGGGCGCATCTGGGCCGCTCGTCGTCATCGCTGGTCAATGCCTCGACCTGGGCCTTGATGCTGACCGGCAAGGTGCTGGCGGAGGACGATCAGGGCGTCGCCGCGACCCTGCGCGGCCTCGTCCGCCGCCTCGGCGAGCCCGTGGTGCGCACGGCCGTGGCGCGGGCCATGCAGCAGATGGGTCGGCAATTCGTGCTCGGCCGGACGATCGACGAGGGCCTGGAACGGGCCGCGCGGATGGAAGCTGCGGGCTACACCTATTCCTACGACATGCTCGGCGAGGGCGCGCGGACGATGGCCGACGCCGAGCGCTACCATGCGAGCTACGTCCGCGCGATCGCCGCCATCGCGCCCGGCTGCATCCACGGCGACGTCCGGCACAATCCGGGGATTTCCGTCAAGCTCTCGGCGCTGCACCCGCGCTACGAGGAGAGCCAGCGCGATCGGGTCATGGCGGAACTCGTGCCGCGGCTTGCCGAACTCGTGCGGGCGGCGGCCGCGGCGAACATGGGGCTCAACGTCGACGCCGAGGAATCGGAGCGGCTGGAGCTCTCGCTGGACGTCATCGATGCGGTGCTGCAGGCGCCCGACCTCGCGGGCTGGGACGGCTTCGGCCTCGTCGTCCAGGCCTATGCCAAGAGTGCGCCAGCGGTGATCGACTGGGTGCTGGAGCGGGCTTCGGCCCTCGACCGCCGGCTGATGCTGCGGCTCGTCAAGGGGGCTTACTGGGACACCGAAATCAAGCGGGCCCAGGTGCTCGGCGCGGAACACTTTCCCGTCTACACGCGCAAGGCGCACACCGACGTCGCCTATCTCGCCTGTGCGCGTCGCCTGCTCGCCGCACGCCCCCGCGTGTTCCCGCAGTTCGCCACGCACAACGCCCACACCCTGGCCGCCGTCCGGCACATGGCGGGTAGCACCGACGGCTACGAGATGCAGCGGCTGCACGGCATGGGCGAGACGCTGCATCGCCTCGCCCGTGCCCGCTACGGCACCGCCTGCCGCATCTACGCGCCGGTCGGCGCGCATCGCGACCTGCTCGCCTATCTGGTCCGCCGGCTCCTGGAGAACGGCGCCAACAGTTCGTTCGTCAACCAACTCGTCGATCCTGCCGTGCCGGCGGCGACGGTGGCGCGCGATCCCGTGGCTGCGGCTCGCGCCACGG
>JBMCMJ010000113.1:0-8131 GCA_048615135.1 Pseudomonadota bacterium | reverse complement strand
CTAAAGCCCGCCGATACCCGCCGCGTGCTCGACCTGATGGCCAAGGAACTCGCCGACGTCGCCGAGCAGTTCCGCGCCGATGCCGGCCCCCGCTCCGCCGTCGAAGCCCGGTTCGCCGCCGCCCAGGCGGCGACGTTCGCGCGCGGCTGGGAACGGGTGCTCGCCGAAGGCGACGGCGACGCGGTGGCCTTCCTCCTCGACCCGGTCCTGGAGGACCTCGGCCTCGCCGCCGATCCCGCCGATCCGCGCTATCGCAGGCTGCTCCGCGACGCCGCCCGCCGCCTCGTCGTCATCGAGGAAGAGGAGGCGCGGCGCGAGCTCGGCGTTTTCGATCGACCCGCGCGGCCGCTGCCGGACGACCTCGCCACCCTCGCCGGCGCGTTGCGGCCCGATCCGGCCGCCCTCGCCCGGCGCCGCGCCGAACGCGAGCGGCGCTTCGCCGAGCTCCGCGTGCCCGCGGCGATGCGCGGGACGACGGGAGCGGCGGAGGCGAGCGCGCGGACGCCGTTCGACGTCGCCGACGGGCTCGCCACCGAGGCCCAAGGACCGCACCCGTTCGGCTTCGGGGCCGACCAAGGCGATCGCGACCGCGACGCGAGGCAGGCGATCGAGGCGCCGATCGCGCGGGCGGCGCCGATCTGCGGCGGGATGGAGCCTGCACACCCATCCGGCGTCGCGTTGGGCGAGGCTTTGGACGAGGAGTCGGGCGACGCGCCGGAGGACGGGTCGCCACCGCTTGATCCCTCCGCGATGACCGGGACGCCCGCCTCGCCGGTCACCGTGGTGCGACCCGGGGAGGCGGCGTGCCGAGCGGCACCCGGTCCGGCGACGACCGACCTCCACGTCTCGCCGACCACCGGCGCGCGGGCAGAGCCGCCTGCGCCCTTGGACCTCGGGCCCGACCCCGTCCCGACGGCCGCGCCCGCCACCGACACGGCGGCCGCCCGCGACGTCGCATCGGCGCCTCGCTGCACCCCGGTCGACCCGATCGCGGCAACGGGCGGCTTGCCCTTCGCAGCACCCGCCTGGAGCGCCACGCCCCCGAAAACCAACCTGCTTCCCGACGGCTGGTCGACGCCGTTCTCGGTCGTCGCCGAACGCCTGCGCGATCGATGGTTCCCCGTCTGGCGGACGCCCGAACTCGCGGACAGTCTCCACGGCGGGCGGCAACAACTCGGCGAGAACGCCGACGCCGAGGTCGCGTTCGCGCTGTTCCTCGACTTCGTCGGCGATCGACCGATCGGCCTCGTCGGCGACGACGAGGTGGAGACGTTCAAGTCGCGGCTGGCGAACCTGCCGGCGCGCTGGGGCCGCGACGGGTTCGCGGGGCTGGCGCCGAGCCGGTGCATCGACGAGGCGAACCGGCTCGACCGCGGCGAGCCATCGATCGTCGAAACGCAGCAGCAAACGCCGGTTCGCCGGCCCGTCCGGCGCCTCCACAAGAAGACGCAGAACCGCCACATCGGCTGGTGCCAGAAGCTCTACCGCGACCTGGAAGACGCGATCCGTCCCTACCCGCTGCCGAAGGGCAACCCCTTTGCCAAGGCCCGCTACGCCAAGAAAGAAGCCGCGAGCAGCCCGCGCCAGGACCGCGACGCGTGGGACGACGCGGAGATGCGATCGCTGCTCACCAGTCCTTTGGTGCAGGGACGCGGGATCTACCGCTACGGCCGCGGCGACGAGGCCCGAGACATCACCGTCTTCTGGCTCGCCATGCTGCTCGCTTTTTTAGGGGTGCGGCCGGAGGAGGCGGCGCAACTGCGGACCAACGACCTCGTGACGCTCGCCGGCTGGCCGTGCCTGCAGTTCCGCGACGGCGAAGGCCAGAGCGTCAAGAACCCGGGCAGCGTTCGCGGTCTGCCCGTTCCCCGCGTCCTGCGGGCGCTGGGCTTTCTGGAGTTCGTTGGCGAACGGCGTCGGGCCGGCGAGGCGTGGCTGTTTCCGGAACTCTCGACAACTCGTGGCCCGGCGCGCAAGGCCGACACCAAGCCCGCCAACCGCCGCTGCACCCGCTCGACCCAGCCGCTGAAGCGGCTGCGCTACTACGTCCAGCAGACGCTCGGGATCGCCAAGGACGTCTACGGTATCCGGCATACGGCGAACACGATCCTCGTCGATGCCGGCGTCGCGGGCGAGCTCGCCGAGGCGCTTTTCGGCCGTCGCCCGGGCGGCGAAGGGTTCGAGCGCTATTTCAAGGGATACAAGCTGGCCACGATCGCGGACGCGTTGGAAAAGATCGACTACGGCGTCGATCTGGTCCCCGGACCCGCCGGCAAGCCCGTGTTCGTCGAGCGCCCGCAGCCTGACGGCAAAGCGGACAACATCGTGGTGTTCGGGCCGCGGTCGGCCTGACCACCGGGCGATCCGCGGAGAATCGATCGGTGCGCCTCGACGTCTCCGACCCATCGTGCATGGTCCTGACCACGCCGCACCGGGTAGCCGCCGCGGACCAGACGGGGCTGCGCGAGACGGGGCTGCGGGCGTGCTGCTTCGCGTGCGACCGTCCGCGAATGCCGACCCCATATCGACGCGGCCACCCCAACGCGAGGTCGTCATGTCGATTCCTGCCAGCATCGCCGCCCTGCTCGAAACCACCGGCGCCGTCTTCCGCCGCGGCAACAACGCCGCCACCGGGGGGCCACCGGCAGCGAGCGCCGTGGACGATGCGACCTCGGCCGCGCCCACGGCCGAGCCGGCGGCACGTGCCGCGTCCGAGCCACGGCGCAAACCGGGCTCGACGGGCGCCGCGACCGAAACCCGCGCGGCGCGCGGCGACCGAAGCGACGCGCCCCAGCTCTGCACCTTGGCCGAACTCCTCGAGCAGCACCGGCGCGGCACGTTGCCCGAGCCTCAACTCGACCATGCATCTTCGCCGACACCGCCCGAGCCGCCGATCCATCGTCTCCCACCCTTGTTCCGAGCGGCGGTCGACAGCATCGTCCAGTGCTTCGAAGTGCCGAAAGTGACGGCGTTGGCATGCCTGCTCTCCGTCGCCAGCTTCGTCGTGCAGCGTATTGTTGACGTCGAGGCGCTCCACGCCGAGGGCGAACCCATTCCGACCAGTCTCTTTTTGCTGACGACGGGCAAGTCGGGCGAGCGCAAATCCTCGGTCGACCGTTTCCTCTTCAAACCGGTTCGCGCTCATGAAGAGGAACTCGAAAGGCGCCATGAAGAAGCTCAGAAACTGCGCGATGCGGCAAAAACGCCGCAAGAAGCAGCCAATATTCCTGACGAGCCGATTGGTACTTGCCTCTTTAGCGATTGCTCCATCGAAGCGCTTTTGAAAATGCAAGCGCACGGCTATGTCGGCGGCGCGATCATCACGGCAGACGGGAGTAATTTCTTGTACAGCCGATCCATGGCCGGCGACAACCAAGCGCGGACCGGATCGATCCTCAGTGATCTCTGGAGCGATGGGTCCGCGAAGTACCAGCGCTCCGGCGAGCCCAAGGATGCGCCGGTCCGGCTGTCCATCCGCAACCAGCGACTGGCCGCCGGCATCATGATTCAGCCTGAAATCGTCGGTGAGTTTCTCTCGTCGCCGATTCTACGAAACCAAGGCGTTTTGCCGAGGTTTCTCTATGCCAACCCGCCGACGACGATCGGAACACGCCATTATCGGCGCCATCATCAGGACGAATACGCCGGCGCGCGGCAGTTCTGTGACCGGGCGGCCGACCTGCTCGAAGAGCAACCGGGGGTGCCGGCGCGGCTGGCAACAACCTTTCGGCCCAGGCTTCTCGAGCTGTCGAAGGGCGCGCTCGAAGCCGGCCTGTCCTATGCCAACCGAGTCGAGCCCTTGTGCCGGGAAGGCGGGCGTTTCGAGCCGATCTCCGGGCACGCCGTCAGAAGCGCCGAGCAGGCGCTCCGCCTCGCTGCGGTGATCGCCTACTTCGACGACCCGAACATCACGGAGGTCTCGGAGGAGGCCATGCGCACCGGCATTGCCCTCGCGTCTTTCTACCTCCTCGAAGCCGAGCGTGCTTTTCTGGAGGTCGCCGATACGCCGGAGCAGATCGCGAAGTCTTTGGGTACCAAGCTTCAGCAGACCTTCGACACCGTACCCGTCGGCCAACGTCTGGTCACAACTCGGTCGATCAACCGAAAGTGGCTCCGCACCATGCGGGCGCGGGAGGTCGAGGAAGTGATCGAAGATCTCACCGAGCGGCGTCTGCTGATCGAGGTCAGCGATTCCGTCATCGTCGACGGGCACAGGGCGCGCCGAGTGTGGTTCGTGAATTTGCCCCCGTCCACCCCGGACACGGTGACAACATGACAAATCCAGGCCGGTTGTCGCGTTTGTCACGTGTCACAACGGACGGTACCCGTCGCGCCGCTGCGCCGTGGTCGGCCGATCGTCCGGTTCGCCGCGAGGCCGGCGACCGGTCGGACACGGGACCGCTCACGGAGCCGTACGACCGGCGCGGCGCGCGACGGTCGCCATGGTCGCGGCCACCGGATGACCTCGACGCCGTGTCCGCTCGCCTTGGTCGAACGGCTCGCTGGAGCCCTTGCTCGACACTCGGCGGCTGCCGGGTCCCGATCGACGTCAACGGCGCCGGGCGTCCGTCGCCCGGTCGCGCGTCGAGATCCGAGCACGCCATGTCGGCGTCTTGATGTGCTCTTCGTCCGACATGGCCTCGGCAACCAGCCGCAAGTCCGGACATGCCGGGTTCGCTGGTGTCCGGAACGCCACACGGTCCCTCTTGGACCCTCCAACGACACGCTCGAACACGCGGATGCGCACCCGCAGAGTCGGATCGTCGTCCGCCTCGACCGTATCCTGATGGCGCGGGTCAACGATGCTGATCTTGCCGAAGCTCTGCCCGGACCCGTCGATCCGGCGGATGTGCCCCGCGCCGGACCGGCTGCAAACAAAAAAAGCCGCCAGCGGACGCTACCCAGGACCAGCTTGGCCGCGACGTCGCGATCCGATACCCCGGACGGATGATTGACGATGCATTCGAGGGGCTCCCGCGGTGAAGGGATCTGCCCAGCCGGTCTCGTTGAACTTCGACTTCCTCGCCGCCTACGAGGCACAGCTCGTGCGGCTGGGTGCGCAGGCGGAGCGGTATTTCGGCGACGACCCGAATGGCTCTCTGCTCAAGATGCGCCAGTTCGGCGAACTGCTGGCCCAGCAGACGGCGGCGCGGCTGGGCGCTCTGCCCGATGCAGCCGTCACCCAGCACGAACTGCTGCAGATCCTCCGCCGTGATCGGGTGGTGCCCGAGGAGGTGCTCACCCTCCTGCACGGCCTCCGCCAGTTCGGGAACGAAGCGGCCCACGATCATCTGGACGATCGGTCCGCCGCCCTGCAGGCACTGAAGATCGCGCGGCAAGCGGGCATCTGGTTCCACAAGACCTTCGGTCGACCGCCTCACTTCAAGGCCGGGCCATTCGTCCCGCCGCCCACTCCGGTGGACCCGTCGGAGGCGCTCGCCGAAGAACTCGAGAGCCTCCGCCAAGCCCACGCGGATGCGCTCGCGGCCGCTGCCTCCCTGGAGGAACGAGCCGAACTGGAGGCCCAGTCGCGGCTCCTCGCCGAGCAGGAGGCCGAGCGCCTGCGGCACGACCTCCATGCCCTGGAAGCCCTCGCGACCGAGGCCGAGGACGCGCGCGTCTCCGTCGAGCGGCAGCTCCGAGACCTGCAAGCCTCGGCCACGCCGTCCACCACCGCCGTTGTTTCGGAGGCGGCGCGAACGGCGGCCGCGGCCATCGACCTCGACGAGGCGGCGACCCGCGCCCTGATCGACCGCCAACTCCGCGCCCGCGGCTGGCAGGCCGACAGCCAGCGCCTGACCTTCACCAACGGCGCCCGCCCGACGAAGAACCAGAACCTCGCCATTGCCGAATGGCCGACCGCCTCCGGCCCCGCCGACTACGCCCTGTTCGCCGGCACCACCTGCGTTGGCGTGGTCGAGGCGAAGCGGCGGCGCAGGAGCGTGCCCGCCGCCCTCCAAGAGCAAGCCCACCGCTACGCCCGCGGCTTCACGCCCTCCCCGGAAACGGCGCTGCCCGTCGGCTCCCCCTGGGCCGGGTTCAAGATCCCCTTCGCCTTCGCCGCCAATGGCCGCCCCTATCTGAAGCAGCTCGAGACCGCGAGCGGCATCTGGTTCCGCGATTGCCGCCTGGCCTCGAACCTCGCCCGCGCCCTCACCGACTGGCCGACGCCGGAGGGTCTGCTCGGCCAGCTCGACGTCGACCGCGCCGCCGCCCAGGCCGAATTGCAGGCCACCCCCTTCGACTTCGGCTTTCCGCTGCGCGACTACCAGCAGCGCGCCATCCAAGCGGTGGAGGCGGCCCTCGACGACGACGGCAAGCGCGCCATGCTGCTCGCCATGGCGACCGGCACCGGCAAGACCAAGCTCGCCATCGCGCTGCTCTACCGCCTGCTCACCGCCAACCGCTTCCGCCGCATCTGCTTCGTCGTCGACCGCAATCTCCTGGGCGAGCAGGCGGCCGGCGAGTTCACCACCACCAAGGTCATGGGCGGCAAGGCCTTCGCCGAGATCTTCAACCTCAAGCGCCTCGCCGACACCGCCCCCGAGACCGAGACCCGCATCCACATCTGCACCATCCAGGGCCTCGTCCGCCGCGTCCTCTACGCCACCGACCCGGCCGACGTGCCGCCGATCGACCAGTACGACCTGCTCGTCGTCGACGAGTGTCACCGCGGCTACCTGCTCGATCGCGAGCTGTCGGAGACCGAGCTCTCCTTCCGCAGCGAGGCCGACTACATCTCGAAATATCGCCGCGTGCTGGAGCACTTCGACGCCGTCAAGGTCGGCCTGACCGCCACCCCGGCCCTGCACACCACCGAGATCTTCGGCGAGCCGATCTTCCGCTACTCCTATCGCGAGGCGGTGGTCGACGGCTGGTTGATCGACCACGAGCCGCCCATCCGCATCGAAACGAAGCTCAGCCGGGACGGCATCGTCTGGCAGCAGGGCGACGAGATCGAGCTGCTCGACACCAGGACCGGTGCGGTCGACCTCGCCCACGCCCCCGACGAGCTGAGCTTCGACGTCGGCGACTTCAACCGCAAGGTCATCACCGAGCCCTTCGTCCGGGTCGTCGCCGCGCAGTTGGCCCAGCACATCGACCTCGCCGACCCCGGCAAAACCCTCGTCTTCGCGGTCAACAACGACCACGCCGACATGATCGTCGCGGCACTCAAGCAGGCCTTCGCCCCCTTCGGCGTCGAGGACGCGGCGATCGCCAAGATCACGGGCACGGTCGACAAGCCGCTCGGACTGACCCGCAGCTTTCGCAACGACGCCAACCCCAAGATCGCCGTCACGGTCGACCTGCTCACCACCGGCGTCGACGTGCCGAAGATCACCAACCTCGTGTTCCTCCGCCGGGTCAACAGCCGCATCCTCTACGAGCAGATGCTCGGCCGGGCGACCCGCCGCGCCGACGAGATCCACAAGGAAACCTTCCGCATCTTCGATGCCGTCGACCTCTACGCCAACCTCCAGGCCCTGACCGAGATGAAGCCGGTCGCGGCCGATCCCAAGCTCCAGCCTTCGCAGCTGGTCGAGGAACTCGCCGCCGCCACCGACCCCGCGGTGCAGGACCACGTCCGCGAGCAGTTGATCGTGAAGATGGCCCGCCGCCTGAAGCGCCTGTCGGACGCGACGCGCCAATCCTTCGAGGCCATCGCCGGCGAGACCCCGGAGGCGGCGTTGCAGCGCCTGCGTCGCAGCTCCGGTGCCGAGGCCAGCGCCTGGCTCCGCGACCGGACCGGCATCGGCCCGCTGCTCGACGGGCAGCGCAACGGCGACGCACCCAACTGGCTGCCCGTCTCCCACCACCCGGACGAGCACGTGCAGACCACGCGCGGCTACGGCGCCGCCGCCAAGCCCGAGGACTTCCTCGACGGCTTCACCGCCTTCGTCCGCGACAACCGCAACAAGATCGCGGCGCTCGCCGTCGTCGTCACCCGGCCGCAGGACCTCACCCGCGCCCAGCTCAAGGAGCTGCGCCTCGCCCTCGACCGGGAAGGCTACTCGGAGGCCAATCTCCGCCGCGCCTGGCACGACGCGAGGAACGAGGACGTCGCCGCCTCCATCGTCGGCTTCGTCCGCCAGGCGGCCCTGGGCGACCCGCTCGTCGCCTATGCCGAGCG
>JBMCMJ010000112.1:0-8133 GCA_048615135.1 Pseudomonadota bacterium | reverse complement strand
CCCGTGGCCTCGACCTCGCCGAGATCGACGTCGCGCTGAGCCGCGAGCCGCCGCGCCACCGGCGAGGCCGCGACACGGCCGCCTTGGTCCGCCGTGTCGTCACGGTCGGCGTCCGTCCGGTCGCCCTTGTCCGGGGCCTCTTCGGGTTCGGCGTCCTCGGCGCGATCCGCTTTACCCGCTTCGCGCTTCGCTTCGACGGGTTCGGCCTCGTCGTCGGCGTCGTCTTCGTCGGCGTCGTCCGCGTCGTCGTCTGCGGTCGCGAAGGTCATCAGCACGTCGCCGACTTCGGCGGTGTCGCCCTTGGCCACGTCGATGCTGCTGACCTTGCCCGAATAGGGTGCCGGGATCTCGATGGCGGCCTTGTCGGATTCCACCAGCAGCACCGATTGGCCCTCATCCACCTCGTCGCCTTCGGCGACCAGCACCTCGCGGATCTCGACCTCGTGAATGCCCTCGCCCGGGTCCTGCAGGGTCAGCGTTTTCGCCATGGTCAGGCCTTCGTCTCGAGCGTTTCGCGTGCCGCGGCGGCGATGCGCGCGACGTCCGGCAGATAGGCCTGCTCGCGGGCGAAGAACGGCACATGCACGTCGAAGCCCGTCACCCGGCGAATCGGCGCCTCGAGGTGGTAGAACACGCGCTCCATCAGGCGCGCGATGATCTCGGCGCCCGGGCCGAAGCTGCGCGGCGCCTCGTGGACGATCACCGCGCGGCCGCACTTGCGCACCGACTTCGCCACCGTCGCGTCGTCGAGCGGCGAGAGGGTGAGGAGATCGATCACCTCGGCTTCGACCCCGTCTTCGGCCAAGCGGTCCGCCGCCTCCCGCACGCGCTTCAGCATCGCGCCGTAGGCGACGAGCGTGATGTCGCGGCCCTCGCGAACCACGCGGGCCTCACCGATCGGCAAGGTCTCCGGCTCGTCGGGCACCTCCTCGCGATAGCCCCGGTAGAGCGCCTTCGGCTCGAAGAAGATCACCGGGTCGGGATCCTCGATCGCGCTCTTCAAGAGGGCGCGCGCGTTTCGCGGCCCGGACGGGATGACCATCTTGAGGCCGGGCGTGTGCGCGAAATACGCCTCGCGGCTCTCCGAATGGTGCTCCAGAGCGCGGACACCCGCGCCGTAGGGCATGCGCACCACCAGCGGCACGCCGAACCGCCCCTGCGAGCGCCAGCGCAGCCTGGCCGCATGGGATTCGAGCTGATGGAAGGCCAGGTAGCCGAAGCCCGAGAACTGCATTTCGGCCACGGGCCGCAGGCCATAGACCGCGAGGCCGATGGCCATCCCGACGATGGCCGACTCGGCGAGCGGTGTGTCGACCACCCGCTCCTCGCCGAACGTCTCGATCAGCCCCTCGGTCAGCCGGAAAATGCCACCGTCCACGCCGACGTCCTCGCCCAGGACCAGCACGCGGTCGTCCGCCTCCATCGCCTCGTGCAGCGCCAGGTTCAGCGCTTCGATCATGGTCTTTTCGGCCATCACCCGCGCTCCTGGTCGGCCGTCCGGAGCCACTGGCGGAGCGTGTCGCGCTGGGCCGCGAGATGCGGCGGCCGGTCGGCGTAGACGTGATCGAACATCACCAACGGATCGGTGAGCGTCTCCATCTGGGCCTGGGCCTCCTGCCAGGCCGCTTCGATCTCGCCCCTAAGTTCGTCCTCCATCGCCTCTACCGCCTCGTCGTCGAGCAGCCCCCGCCGCTCGAGGAAGCCACGAAAGCGCTCGATCGGATCCCGCTTCTTCCAACGCTCGACCTCGGCCTCGTCGCGGTAACGGGTCGGATCGTCGGCGGTGGTGTGCACCTCGAGCCGGTAGGTGACGCACTCGATGAAGGTCGGCCCGTCGCCGGCGCGGGCCCGCTCGACCGCCTCCCTGGTCGCGGCATGGACGGCGAGCACGTCGTTGCCGTCGACCTGCAGGCCCGGCATGTCGTAGGCGATGGCCCGTTGGGCGAGCGTCGCCGCATGGCTCTGGCGCTCGCGCGGCACCGAGATGGCCCACTGGTTGTTCTGGCAGAGGAAGATCACGGGCGCGCGGAAGACGCTCGCGAAGTTCAGCGCCTCGTGCACGTCGCCCTCGGCAGTGGCGCCGTCGCCGAAGCAGGTCATGACGACCGCATCGTCGCCGCGGTAGCGCATGCCGTAGCCGATGCCCATGGCGTGCAGGGGCTGCGTGCCGACCGGGACCGCCTGCGGCAGGTCGTTGCGCTCCGGTGCGATCCGGCCGCCCTCGTTGTAGCCGGCGGTGAACAGGAAGAGACCGGCCATCGGCGCACCCCGCCAGAGATGCATCGCCGTCTCGCGGTAGGAGGGCACCAGCCAATCGCTCGCCCGAAGCGCCGCCACGCTGCCGACCTGCGACGCCTCCTGCCCCTTCACCGGGGCGAACGTCCCGAGCTTGCCCTGGCGCTGCAGGTTCAAGAGCCGCTCGTCGAAGCGCCGCGCCCGCAGCATGGCGCGATGCAGGTCGAGCAGGGCCGTGTCGTCCAGGTCGGGCAGACGGTCCTCGTCGACCTCGCCGTCCTCGCCCAGGATCACCAGATGCTCGACCTGCGTGTTCGGCCTGATCGTCGTACGCGGCATCGAAGACCTCGCGACTGCGGACCCATGTGCTGGCTAACGGCCCAGCACCCCGCCGGGTTCCGGAAAAAGCTCGTGGGCCCGCAGCTTCTCGACCGCGAGGCCCGCCGGCGGCACGCGCAGCATGGCAGGGGAGCGCCGGCGTCAGACGCAGGGTGTCAGGAGGAGGGGTGGGCCGAACGTGAACGCGGTTGCGACGAGGCCCAGAACGAGCATCCAGAAGGCGACCTGGAGCCGGGGATCGGTCCCGGTGCGACGGCGCTGGTATCCGATCAGGGCGAGCAGCGCCGCCAGATGCCCGGCCAGGATCGCCGCGAGCGCGAGCCGGATTCCCGGCGCGGGCCAAGCGAAGGCACAGCCGACCGCATGGGCGGCATACAGCGTGACGAGTGCGGTGCCCCAGAGACCGAAGCCCGCGACGAGCCAGAGGAGGGAGGCGGGTCGCTGCGTGGTCATGGTCCGGCTCCGGCGGTCCCGAGTGCCGGCAGCGCCAGCGCGAGGGCCAGGGCGAGCAGGCCGGTCGTGGCGGTGTAGTCCTGCCAGAGGCGCGTCAGGCGGAGATCCAGATGGCGGCGCGGCGACAGGTAACCGGCACGCAGGCGAAGCATGTTGCTGAGCAGGAACAGCCCGGCGATGGCGAGGTGGAGGGTCGGGTAGGCCAGCAGGACGAAGGTCACGGCGGCATAGGCGTGGCCCCTTGGGTCGGGTGCGGCTTCGAGCATCAGCCAGAGCAGCCCGACGAGCGCGGCAACCACGCCCATGGCACCGGCGACGAGCCAGGGGACGACGGCCCCCTCCTTGCGCAGCCGCGCGAGGGCGGCGCGGGCGGCAAGCGGGCCGACGAGCAGGCCCGCCACGACCGGGGCAAGGCCGGTCCAGCCTGCCTCCAGCACCTCTGCCGGCGGCCACGCCGGAGCGCCGAGCCAGAGGTAGAGGGCCCCGAAGACGAGCGAGGCCAAGAGGGTCGCATCGGCGAGCAGGGTGAAGACCAGCGCCCACCAGGGCGGCGGCTCGGCCGCCTCGGTGTGCAAAGGCAACGCGGCCCCGCAGCCCGCGTCGAGCCGGCCATGGTCGACCTTCTGCCCGGCGCCTTGGGCCGTGTAGAGCATCAGCCCGACCACCAGCAGCACGCCGAGGGCCGCGATCTCGTAGATGCGGAACAGGACGGCGAGCACGACGAGGCCCGTGGCGAGACCGGTGTAGAGCGGCAGAAAGCTCGTCCGCGGCAGCACCACGATCTGCTCGGGAACGCCGGTGATCATGTGGACGCCCAGCGTTTCCTGCCAGCCGTTGCGCGCCTGGGCGAGGTAGCCCTCGCCGCGCGCCAGTTGCGGGCCGAGCCGGCGGGGCTCCAGGCGGTCGGCGCGGCGGTCGATCTCGGGGATGGCGGCGAAGCCGTAAGCTGCGGGCGGCGTCGGCATCGCCCAGTCGAGGGTCGCCCCGCGCCAGGGATCGCGTCGGAAGCGTTGGCCGAAGCGCCGCTGCACCAGCAGGTCCATCAACACGAGTGCAAAGCCCATGGCGAGGACGAAGGCGCCGATCGACGAGAGCAGGTTCAAAAGATCCCAACCCTCGCTGCCGTCATAGGTGAAGACCCGCCGCGGCATGCCGATCAGGCCGGTCCAGTGCATGTGCAGAAACGTCAGATTGAAGCCTAGGAAGATCAGCCAGAAAGCCGGGACGGATAGGCGATGCACCGCGAGGCGTCCGGTGACGTGCGGCAGCCAATAGTAGAAAGCCGCCAACAGCGGGAAGATGAAGCCGCCGACGAGGACATAGTGCAGGTGCGCGACGACGAAGTAGGTGTCGTGCACCTGCCAGTTGAACGGCACCATGGCCAGCATGACGCCGGTGAGGCCACCGAGCACGAAGACGAAGAAGAAGCCGCACACGTAGAGCATCGGCACGTCGAAGCGCGGCCGGCCGTGCGCCAGGGTGGCGAGCCAGGCGAAGATCTGCACGGCGGTGGGCACCGCGACCAGAGCCGAGCCGAGCGAGAAGAAGGCCAGGGCGAGATGCGGGATGCCCACGGTGAACATGTGGTGGACCCAGATGCCGAAGCTCAGAAAGGCCATGGCGATGATGGCGGCGATCGAGGCGCGGTAGCCGATCAGCGGGCGTTGGGCGAAGACCGGGATGATGGTGGCGAGCGCCCCGGCGGCGGGCAGGAAGATGATGTAGACCTCGGGGTGGCCGAACAGCCAGAACAGGTGCTGCCACAGCAGGGGATCGCCGCCGCGGCTCGGATCGAAGAAAGGCAGCCCGGCCGCGCGCTCCAGTTCCAAGAGCAACGAGCCGAGGATCAACGGCGGAAAGCCGACGAGCATCATGCTGGCGGTGACCAGGATGTACCAGCCGAAGATGGGCATACGGGCGAGGCTCATGCCGGGTGCGCGCATCTTCAGGATCGAGACGATCAACTCGACCGCCAGCGTCAGCGCCGAAATCTCGACGAAGGTGACGCCCAGGAGCCAGATGTCGGCATTGATGCCGGGCGTGTACACCGCGGAGGAGAGCGGCGTGTACATGAACCACCCCGAATTCGGCGCAAGGCCCAGGACCAAAGCGCCGATCAGGATGCTGCCCCCGAACAGAAAACACCAATAGCCATAGGCCGTGAGCCGCGGGAAGGCCAAATCGCGCGCGCCGAGCAGCTTCGGAACGAAATAGATCGCGAGCCCTTCCAACATCGGGATGGCGAAGAGGAACATCATCACGGTGCCATGCATCGTGAAAATCTGGTTGTAGGGTTCCGGACCGAGGAAGGCCGAGGCGGACGTGGCCAGCTGCGCCCGCATCAACAGGGCCAGCACGCCGCCGATGGCGAAGAACAGGGCGGCGGTGACCATGAAGCGGCAGCCGATGATCGAGTGGTTGACCGCGGCGAGCCGCTGCCAGCCCGGTCCGGTGGCCCAGATGCGCGACAGCTCCTTGTGACGGCGCAGCGCGGAACTCATGGGCCCGCCGCCGCATCTCCGACGGCGCGCGCGAAGTCCTCGGCCTCGTGAACCTCCACCGTGAACCGCATGACGGCGTGACCGATGCCGCAGAATTCGGCGCATTGGCCGCGAAAGGTGCCGGTGCGGTCGGCTTGCAGCCGCAGCACGTTGGTCCGGCCGGGGACGGCGTCGAGCTTGCCCGCGAGCTGCGGGATCCAGAACGAGTGGATGACGTCGGCGGCCGTGATGTGGAGGTCGACCGGCTGCCCCCTCGGGAGGTGCAGGAGGTCGACGGTGGTCGCGTGCCCGTGATCGGGGTAGGTGAACCGCCAAGCGAACTGCTCGGCCCGGACCTCGATGCGGGTGATGTCGCGGCCCGCGAGCGGGAGGAGCCGCTCGCCCGCCACCAGGGCCCAGGCGACCAGGGGCGGCAGGACCAATGCCGGCAGGACCAGCCCGCCGCCCACGATCCACTGCGCCGGCGACAGGCGCCGCGCCCGATCCGGGTGGCGCAACACCAGGATCAGGGCGATCATCACCAGGGCGAAGAGCGCAGCGGCGCCCGCTGCCATGCCCCACCACAGGCTCGCGATGGAACTCGAAGCCGGCCCGTGCGCTTGCAAGGAGGAATAGGGGCCGGCACAGGCCGCGAGCACGGGGACGAGGACGAAGGGGACGGGACCATGAAGACGCACGCCGATCGCATTCCGCCCGAAGAGCGCAATCGGAGCGAAGCGCGCGCGGCGACGGACGACCCGGCGCCGGTGAGCCCCGTCATCGAGCGCCTCGACCGCCACTCCACCGCCTCCGCCGTCGCCGTGGTCGGTCATCCGATTCACGCGATGATGGTGCATTTTCCCATCGCCCTGGTCTTTGCGACGCTCGGGATCGACCTCTTCTTCTGGTACACGGGCGACCCGTTCTGGCTCCGCGTCGGCCTTTGGTCCGCGGGCTTCGCCTTCGCGACGGGTGTCGCCGCCGGCGCCGTCGGCTTGGTCGAACTCCTGCTGGTGAAGGGCATCCGCATCCGGATCGCCAGCTGGACCCACGCGGTCGTCGCGATGATGCTGCTCGCCATCGTCGGCACCAACTGGGGCGTGCGGATCGTGGCACCGGATGCCGTCCTGCCGCACGGGCTCGCCCTCTCGCTGCTCGGCACCGTCTTCACCGGCCTCGCCGGCTGGCATGGGGCGAGGTTGGTGTTCGACCATGGCATCGGCATCATGGTGTCGCCCAGGCAGTGAGCGGTTCGAGCAGGCGGGCAAGGCCGCCCGGTGCGAACAGATCCGGGCGCAGGGTCGTCGCGTCGAACCCGGGCTTGGCCAGGACCAGCCACAGGATCGGCAGGATCGCGGCGAGCTCGGCGGTGGTGAACAGCGTTGCCGCCGTCGTCCCGAACCGGCGTTCGTGCGTGAACACCTTGACGATGGCGAGCCCGATCGCGGCGTGCAGGACGACCAACAGGCCAACGAAGGCAAGCTTTGCCGAAAACCACTCGACATAGGTCGCCCGCAGGAACACGAGGACGATGCCGGAAGCGATGGCGACGAAGGCCGCAGGCGAGATCAGCGCCGTGTAGAAAAAGCGCGTGAGCGCGTGCAGCCGGTGCAAAGGCTCGGCCCGCAGGCTGCGGCGCTGCGCCAGCACGAACGGCAAGGCGAGAAGTCCGCCCGCCCAAAGGGCGATGGCAGCCACGTGCACCGCCTTCACGAGCCACAAGGCGACGTCCGCGGTCATCGGGCCGGCTCCGCCTCGTCCAGCACGCGCCAGCCGCGCGCCAGGGCGACGGCGAGATAGGGCAGCATGGCGGGCACCCACATCACCACGCCGGCCAGCTGCTGGTCGGCCAATGGCGTCAGGCCCCAGGGAGCCGTGGTGGCGAGATGGACGAGGTAGAGCGGCTGCGGCGCGAACACGAGCAGGGCACCGAGCAGCCCCATCTGGCCGATCGTGCCGACCAGCAGGCCCAACGCACGGCCGGGCGGCCCGCGGAGGATTTCGCACCATAGCAGGGTGGCACTCACCAGCAGCGTTGCCTGCATCAGCCAGTAGCCGGCAACCGTGTCGAGCGCCCAGGCGTAGGGCCCGGGCACGTGCCATAGCCACAAGACGATCCAGTGCCCGAGGAAGAGTGCGGCGGCAGGGGCAAACCGCACCGTCGGCAAGACAAAGGCACGGACCAGCAACGGCGCCACCAGGGCAACGAGCACCACGTGGTGGAGGACCCGAGCCGAGAACAGGGCCGCGGTGAGCGCGCAGAGCGGCGAGACGAACACCACCACCAGCAGCGACCAAGCCACCCAGCCGGTCGTCCGGTCGATGGCTTGGCGGGCAACGAGGATGCCGACCACGAGAAGCAGCACCAGCAGCGGCGGGTCGAGGTTCCAGGCCAGCGCCAGTTCGGCGGGGGTCGGCGGCAGGCCGCAATAGGCGATCGTCGGGGCCATCATGCGGGTGCGCCTCCATCGTTCGTGCACCAACGCCACGACTGGTCGCAGGTTCCACCCGTCCACGCGGGGCGGCGCGGGCGCAAGCTGAACGGGCCGCGAGCAAGCGGACGCCACGGCCATTGCCGTGCGGCTCGGAGCCGTCGTCCGGCGCTCATGACCGAAGGCATGGTGGA
>JBMCMJ010000111.1:0-8179 GCA_048615135.1 Pseudomonadota bacterium | reverse complement strand
CGGCGTCGAGGTCGCGGTCGGCGACGATCACCAAGGCCCCCTCGTCGGCAAACAGGCGGCAGGTGGCGGCACCGATGCCCGACGCCCCGCCGGTGACGAGGGCGACGCGGTCCTTCAGTTTCATGCGGGGTCTCCGGTGGGGACATGGCGATCGAGGAAGGGCAGGACGGCGGCGAGCCACGCCTCCGGGTCGATCTCGGGCAGATAGTGGCCGCCCCCTTCGAGCACCTCGAGGGTCGTGTCGGGCAGGGTTTCGGCCAGCTCGTGCGACAGGTTGACGGGCGTCACCGCGTCGTCGCGGGCGCAGACGACCAGCGCCGGGTGGTGGAGCCGGGCGAGATCGGCCCGACGGTCATGCGCGAGGATCGCGTCGATCCGCCGGGCCAGTACGACGGGATCACCGACCCGCCGGATCGCGTCCTCGGGATCGACCGCGAGGGCCTCGGGATGCGCCGAGAGCCACGCGGCCGGCTTCAGCATGAGCGTGCCGAGCTGCTGGTAGGCGGCCGCCCCGGCGGTGGCGAGCACGTGCCTGCGCAGGTGGAACAGCGCCTGCATGTAGGGATCGGGGCCGGCCCAGGTCGCGCTCAGGACGACCGCACCCACGCGCTCTTCGTGGTCGAGGGCAAGCGTCTGGGCGATGGCGCCGCCGGTCGAATGGCCGATCACCGCGGCGGCACGATCGAGGCCCAGCCCGTCGAGCACGGCGAGCGCGTCGTCGGTCATCTGCCGGATCGCGTAGTCGGTGCGTGGCGCATCGCTCCGCCCGCAGCCGCGGTGGTCGTAGCGGACCACCCGAAAGCGCCCGGCGAGGGTGGGCGTAACGGCGTCCCAGAACGCCGCCTGTCCGCCCAGGCCCGAGACGAGGAGGATCGGCGGGCCGCGCCCTTCGTCGATGACGTGCAGCGTGTGGCCGTCGGGCGTGGTGATCAGGACTTCGGCTCCGCGTCGGGCGCACCCTGCCAGTGATCGAACACCGTCTTCTTCTCGATCTCGATCACGTCGGTCGGGCGCGGGAAGGGTGCCGGCGCCGCCTCGCCGGGCGTGCGGTCGCGGCCGATCTGCTGGAAGAAGTCCTCGAGCCCGCCGGGCATCAGGAACCAGAAGAATTTCAGCTCGCCGGTCCCTGTATTGACGAACTTGTGGCGACGATAGGTCCCGAGATAGACGGTAGTGCCGGGGACGAGCGGGTGTTCGACGCCGTCGATGACGGCGATGCCTTCGCCCTCGAAGAAGAACAGCAGTTCCTCCTGGGCGGGATGCAGGTGCTCGCGGACGTAGCCGCCGGGGGCGACGTGCTGCACACCCGAAGAAAACCCGATGCCGGGCACGTTGCGCGGGCCGACGCGCACCTCGGCGAAGCCGTTGGCGGGTACCGGCTGCCACCAGCTCTGCCCCTGATCGGGGCCGACGACGTGCGCGACGCCCCCCTTCTGCTGCAGGCTTTCGGCCGTCTCGTCCATCGGTCTCGTCCTTCCTCGGTAGGGTTCAGGCGCCGCGCTCGGCGTACAGGTCCAAGAGCGCGTCGAAGGCGCGCAGATAGGTCCGGGTGCCGAGGCCCATGAACACGCCCTTGCACGAAGCGGCGGTCACCGACTGGATGCCCCGGTCGTAGTGGTTGGTCATGTGCACCTCCAGCACCGGGAAGTTCAGGCCGCGGATCGCGTCGCGCAGCGCGAAGCCGGCGTAGCAGAGCCCGCCCGGGTTCATCACGCAACCATCGATCCCGGCCCGATGCGCGGCAAACAGCCGGTCGATCGCCGCCCCCTCGTGGTTGGTGTAGAAGATCTCCAGCGCGAAGCCCCGCGCTCGGCCGTGCGCCTCGGCCATCGCGTCCAGTTCGGCGGCCGTCGTGCGTCCGTAGACTTCGGGCTGTCGGATGCCCATGAATTCCATGTTGGCACCCTGCAGCAGCAGGAACCGCGCGGTCATGTCGTGCCTCCCCGCAGGTGGTTCCGATCGTCATCGAGGATCGGCGTCCCGCCGTCCACCGCGCCCGACGCAGCCCTCCGATGCCGGGTGCGACGGTCGCAACCGGGGCGCGTCGAGCCACGCACGATCAGCGGACCGTCGATTCGGTGCTTCACGGGTGTTTTCGCATCCCCCTCGATCTGGGCCAGCAGGGTGGTGACCGTCGTCTCGACCATGCTGTCGACCGGCTGGCGGAGTGTGGTCAGGTCGTAGGCGGGCCAGGCCGCCATCGGCACGTCGTCGTAGCCGACCACCGCCACGTCGTCCGGCACGCGGAGCCCCAGCCCGAAGCGCAGTTCGTCCAGCACCGCGAAGGCCATGTGGTCGTTGCCGACGAACAGGGCATCGGGCGGCGTCGGCCCGGTCATCAGCGCGCGTGCCGCCGCCGCCGCGATCGCCCGTTCGTAATGCCCGTCCACCACCGCCGCGGGCTCGATTCCCGCTGCCCCGAGCCCGTCGAGAAAACCGCGCGCCCGATCACGGCCGGTGGACGTCTCCTGCCAGCCGGCGATGTGGGCGATCCGTCGATGACCGGCCGCAACGAGGAACTCTGCGACCCGGCGTCCGCCCTGCACGTTGTCCGAGGTCACCTCGGAGAGCCGCGGGTCGTCCTGGCCGCGGTTGAACAGCACGATCGGGATGCCGGCGGCGGCGCAGCGCGTGGTGAGGGCGTCGCTGATCGAGACCGAGGCGGTGACGATGCCATCGACTTGGTAATCGAGCAGTTCTTGGAGGACTTGGCCCACGTCGCGGGTCTGGCTGTCGGCGAGAAAGACGAGGACGTGATAGCCTCGTTCCTGCAGCGCCCTGGACAGGAGTTCGAGGGCCTGCGGATAGAAGTGGTTGTCGAGATAGGCGAGCACCAGGCCGATCATCCGGCTGCGCCCGGTAATGAGACTGCGGGCGAGCACGTTCGGGCGGTAACCCAGCGTCTCGGCCGCTCGGCGCACCTTCGCGACGGTGTTCGCGGACACGCTCGCACCGGGGGTGAAGACGCGGCTGACGGCCGACTGGCTTACACCCGCGAGCCGCGCCACGTCCAACGAGGTGACCCGGCGCTGCTCCACCTCAGCTGGCGGTCCAGCCGCCGTCGACCACGAGGGCGGTGCCGGTCACCAGCGCCGAGGCGTCGCTCGCGAGGTAGAGGACGGCTCCCATCAGGTCCTCGACCTCGCCCACCCGGCCGAGTTCGATCTTCGATTCCACCCAGGCGCGGCGGGCGGGATCGGCGAAGGTGGGCTCGGTGAGCGGTGTGCGGACGAAGGTCGGGCAGAGCGTGTTCACCCGGATGCCGTGCCGGCCCCACTCGATCGCCATGGCCTTGGTCATGCCTTCGAGCGCGAACTTGCTGGCACAGTAGACGGCCCGCTCCACCCCGCCGACATGGCCCATCTGGCTCGAGACCTGGATGATCGAGCCGGGCTTGCCCGCAGCCAGCAGGCCCTTCGCCACCGCCTGGGCGAGGAAGTAGGCGGCGCGGACGTTGAGCGCCATCACCGCGTCGAAGTCGGCGGGCGTGGTGGCGATGGCCGGCCCGTGGCGAGCCATGCCGGCGGCGTTGACCAGCACGTCGAACGGGCCTTCGGTGGCGATCACCCCGCCGACCGCGTCGAGGTCGGTCACGTCGAGCGGCAGGGCGGTCGCCTTCAGGCCTCGGGCAACCATGGCTGCCGCTGCCTCGTGCAGGCGTTCCGTACCGCGCGCGACCAGGGTCACATGGGCACCGCTCTCGGCGAGCGCCACGGCGGCGCCGAGGCCGATGCCCGAGGATGCACCCGTCACGAGGGCCCGCCGTCCGTCGAGGCGGAAGGAGGGCAGGGCGGGCAGCTTCACGCCGCGTCCTCCGGATCGACGGCCGCGGCCCCGTAGGGCACGTTCCGCCCGCCATAGCGGCGCACGCGGACGTTGCATTGCTCGGCATGGCCCACGAAGCCCTCGAGCATGCAGAGCCTGGAGCCGTAGGCGCCGACCCGGGCCGCCGCCTCGTCCGTCAGCACTTTCTGATAGCTGTGGGTCTTGAGGAACTTGCCGACCCACAGCCCGCCGGTGTAGCGGCCGGCCTTGCGGGTCGGCAGGGTGTGGTTGGTGCCGATCACCTTGTCGCCGTTGGCGACGTTGGTACGCGGGCCGAGGAACAGGGCGCCGTAGCTGGTCATGTTCGCCAGATACCAGTCGTCGCGGTCGGTCATCACCTGCACGTGCTCCGACGCGATGTCGTTCGCGACCTCCAGCATCTCCGCGTGGCTGTCGCAGAGGATCACCTCGCCGTAGTCGCGCCAGCTTACCGCCGCCGTCGCGGCCGTGGGCAGAATGGCGAGCAGGCGGTCGATCTCCCGCAGGGTCTCCTCGGCGAGACGCCGGGAGTTGGTGACCAGTACGGCCGGGCTGTCGAAGCCGTGTTCGGCCTGACCCAGAAGGTCGGTCGCGCAGAGTTCGGCGTCGACCGTCTCGTCGGCGATCACCATGGTCTCGGTCGGACCGGCGAAGAGGTCGATGCCGACCCGGCCGAACAGCTGGCGCTTGGCCTCGGCGACGAAGGCGTTGCCGGGCCCCACCAGCATGTGCACGGGCTCGATCGTCTCGGTGCCGAGCGCCATGGCACCGACCGCCTGAATGCCGCCCAGCACGTAGATCTCGTGCGCGCCGCCGAGGTGCATCGCCGCGACGATCGCCGGGTGCGGCTCGCCCTTCACGGGCGGGGCGGCGGCGGCGATCCGCGGCACCCCGGCCACATGCGCCGTGAGCACCGACATGTGCGCCGAGGCGACCATCGGGAACTTGCCACCCGGCACGTAGCAGCCGACCGACTGCACCGGGATGTGGCGGTGGCCCAGGATCACGCCCGGCAGGGTCTCGACCTCGAGGTCGGTCATGGTCGCCCGCTGCGCTTCGGCGAAGCCGCGGATCTGATTCTGCGCGAAACGGATGTCGACCATGTCGCGCGGGCCAACCTTCTGCATCGCCGCCTCGATTTCGGATGCCGTGAGCCGAAAACGTGGCGGGTCGTACGCGTCGAACCTGCGGCTCAGTTCACGCACGGCGGCATCGCCGCGCGCCTCGATGTCGGCGAGCGTCGCCTCGACGACCGCCCTGACCTCGGCGTCGTCCGCGGCGCGAGCCGAGGGGGCCTTGCCGCGCTTCAGATAGGTGATCATGCGGATCCTCTCAGGGACGATTGGCGCTGCTGCCCGGAGCGGCGCGTCCGAGCGGACGTCGCCGGAGCGGAAGGAACAGCGGCACGAAGATCAAGAGCAGCGTCGCGATCAGCAGCGTCAGGCTGACCGGGCGTTCGACGAACACGGTGTAGTCGCCGCGCGAGATCACGAGGGTGCGGCGCAGGTTTTCCTCGAGCATCGGACCCAGGATGAAGCCCAGCATCAACGGTGCGGGCTGGAAGCCGAGCCGGCTCATGAACCAGCCGAACGCACCCACCAGCGCCACGACGTAGACGTCGAAGGGGTTCAGGTTGACGCTGAGTGCGCCGAAGCAAATGAACACGATCACCGCCGGAAACAGGTAGTGGTAGGGGATCGAGAGGAGCTTCAGCCAGATGCCGATGAGCGGGATGTTGAGGATCACGAGCAGGATGTTGCCGACGACGAAGCTCATCACGAGGCCCCAGAAGAGGACCGGCTGCTGCTCGATCAAGAGGGGCCCCGGCGTGATGCCATGGATGATCAGCGCGCCCAAGAGGAGCGCCATAACCGCGTCGCCCGGGATGCCGAGTGCCAGCGAGGGGATGAAGGCCGTCTGGATGGCCGAGTTGTTGGCCGACTCGGCCGCGGCCATGCCCTCGACCGTGCCCTTGCCGAACCGCTCGGGGTGCGGGGAGATCCGCTTTTCGACGGCGTAGGAGGCGAACGACGCGATGGTCCCGCCAACGCCCGGCAGGGCACCGAAGAAGCCGCCGATCGCCGAGCCGCGGAGCATCGGCCGGATCGTCGAGCCGAATTCCGCACGGCTCGGGATCATGCTCCGCCAACGCACGTCCGGCAGGGGCTCCTTCGGCGTGCGCACGGCCGAGGCGTTGACCACCTCGGAGATGCCGAACAGGCCCATCGCGATGGCCACGAGGCTGATGCCGTCGAGCAGGGCCGCGTGGCCGAAGGTGAAACGCGACACGCCCGAGTGGACGTCGGTGCCGACGGTGCCGAGCAGCAGCCCCAGGATCACCATGGCGAAGCCCTTGAGCTGCGAGCCGACCGAGATGGTGGCGGCCGCGGTGAGCGCCAGGGCCATCATCATCACGTAGTCGGCGGGGCCGAGCAGCAGGCCGAGTTCGGCGATGCTCCGGGCGAACGCGACGAGCGCCACGAAGCCCAGCATCGAGCCGACGAACGAGGCGATGGTGGTGAGGAAAAGGGCGATGCCGCCGCGGCCCTGCTTGGTCATCGGATAGCCGTCGAGGCAGGCGACGGCGGCCGACGGCACGCCCGGCAGATTCAAGAGGATCGCCGCGGTCGAGCCGCCGTAGACCGTCCCGTAATAGACCCCGGCGAGCATCACGATCGAGGTGGTGGAATCGAGGTAGAAGGTGACCGGCAGGAGCATCGAGATGGCGGCGAGGGCGCCGATACCGGGGATCACGCCGACGAAGGTCCCGAGGGTCACGCCGATCAGGCAGTAGAGCACGTTGTGCGGCTCGAACGCCGTCGCGAGGCCGAGGAGCAGCGAGTCGGCGAAGCTCAACGGGCTCACCTCCACAACAGAGGCAGGGGCATGCCCAGGCCCTGCACGAACAGCAGCGCGCAGATCAGGGCGACCGCCGCCGCCGCCACGACACGCTTGGTGAAGGCGACGTGCGGCGTCGCAAAGGAGACGACCAGGGTGGCGAGGAAGCTCGCCGGCAGGACGCCGCTTGCCTCCAGCACCGGGACGAAGACGAGGATGCCCCCGAGCACGCAGGCGGCGGCGCGCAGATCCGAGCGGGCGAGCACGAAGCGGCGCGCCCGGTCCGCGTCGGGCGCGAAGGGCAGGACCAAGCCGACGACGACGAGCGCCGCCCCCAGCAGCAGCGGAAAGAAGCCCGGCCCGAGACGCCGCAGCGTGCCGACGCGATAGTCGCTCGCCAGCCACAGCACGGCCGCACCGATGACGATCAGCACGATCCCCGCCACGAGGTTCTGGCGGAGGTGCAGGACGAGACTTCGCGAGCCCGACATGGGACGCTCCGGTGCGCGGGGGGACGCCAGGCCCGTAGCCTGCCGCCCCGCCACGTCAGCCGCCCTGGGCGGCGCGCTCGAGCATGGGGCCGAAGACCTCGGTCGCCCGCTGGAACCGCCGCTCGACCTCGTCCGCCGGCAGCACGTTCAGGGTGATGGCACGGTCGATCATCTCCTGGCGCAACTCGGCGTCGTCGCCGACCACCGCCATCGCCTCTCGCAGCCGGCCGACGATGTCGTCCGGCGTGCTGCTCGGCACCACGAGCGCCAGCCAGAAGATCGCCTCGAACTCGTCGAGCCCGAGCGCCTCCTCGACGGTCGGCAGATCGGGCAGGTCGTCGAGCCGCTCGCGGGTGGTGACCGCGATGCCGACGGTCCGCTCGGCCTCGATGATCGGCACCGCCTCGTTGGCGGCGGCGAACATCATGTCGATCACGCCGGCGAGGAGGTCCTGCCGCGCCGGCGCACCACCCTGGTAGTGGACGACGGCGACGTCGACGCCGGTCTCGGCGATCCAGTACTCCGCCGAGAGGTGGTTGACCGCGCCGATGCCCGAGGTGCCGATGGTGTAGGTGTCGGGTTCGGCGCGCACCTTGGCGAGCAGGTCGTCCATGGTGGCGACGCCGAGCGACGGGTGGGCGTGCAGGATGAAGGGCGAATCGATCCAACCGGAGATGATGGTGAAGTCCTCGTCGAGATCGTAGCCGACCTCGTCCTGCAGGATGTGGTTGAGCGCGAGCGAGACCGGTGCCGCGTAGATCGTGTAGCCGTCGCCCGGCTGCGCCGCGACCCAGTTGGCGGCGACGGTGCCGGCGGCACCGCTGCGGTTCTCCGGCACGACCGGCTGGCCCATCTCCTCGGCGAGCCGCTCGCCGATCAGACGCGATGCCACGTCGCTGACGCCACCAGCAGCGTAGGGAATGACGAGGCGGATCGGCTGGTTGGGGTAGTCGCTGGCCGCAGCGGTCATCGAGCCCGTGACGAGCATGGCCGCGGCCACACCGAACATGGTGCGCATGGTAACCTCCCTGTTGGTTGCGGACAGG
>JBMCMJ010000110.1:0-8242 GCA_048615135.1 Pseudomonadota bacterium | reverse complement strand
CGCGAGCGGCAGATGCACTTGCGGACGATGTCCCGCTCGCTCACCACGCCCAGCAACGTGTCGCCGTCCATGACGACGAGCGCGCCGACGTCGAGCCGCTCGAGGACATGACAGGCGTCGCGCACCGTGGTTTCGGGCGTGGTCCGCGCAAGGCTGCGCGTGCCGATGATCTCGCCTACAGACCGCGTCAACATGGGCATCCCCCCGTGTGTCGGCGGCCGCAGCGTGTCCGGGCGCGCGGCCCGAGACGTGCCGCAGTCGCTGGTCGCGGGCCTTGATGACCCGTGAGCTACCAGTTTACGCCGCAAGAAGGCGCGTGCCAAGCGCGCCCTGCGTCCGCCTCAGCGCTTGGATTCGATCGTGTCGACGCGCCGGCCGACGTCTTGTTCCGCCTCGTCCATCGGCTGGGTGGTGAAGCCGCCGATCGGGCCGAGGTCCTCGGCGTCCCGGCTGATCTCGACCGGGCTGAGCGCGTAGGCCGTCACCAGTTCGGCGAGCGAGCGCAGGCTGTGGATGTGGATGCGCTCGTAGCCGTGGCTGGCATCCACGCCGAAGGTGACGAGGGCCGTACGCACGTCGGCCCCGGCCTCGATCGCCGACGCGCTGTCCGAGCGGTAGTAGCGGAAGACGTCGCGCTGGAAGCGGATGTCCTCGTCGCGGCACAGCCGGATCAGCTTGCGCGTGAGGTGGTAGTCGAACGGGCCGGTCTGGTCGGCCATCGCTACGGTCACGCCGAACTCGGACGAGTTCTGGCCGGGGGCGGTGGTGCCGTTGTCGATGGTGACCATGGCCGCCACTTCCGGCGGCAGGATGGACGAGGCGCCGTGGCCGACCTCCTCGGTGATGGTCATGAGCCAGAAGATGTCGACCGGCGGGGTGGCGCGCTCGCGGAGCATCGCCTCGAGGGCGGCAAGCATCACCGCCACGCCCGCCTTGTCGTCGAGATGCCGGGAGACGATGAAGCCGTTGTCGAGGAACTCGGGCTGCGGATCGATGGCGACGATGTCGCCCACGGCACAGCCGAGCGCGACGAGATCGTCCGTGCTGCTGGCAAAGGCGTCGATGCGCACCTCCACGTGCGGCCAGCCGACCGGGGCCGTGTCGACCGCGCCGTCGAAGGTGTGGCCCGAGGCCTTGAGCGGCAGGATCGAGCCGCGATAGGTGCCGCACTCGGTGAACACCGTACACCGCGCTCCCTCGGCGAAGCGGGCCGACCAGTGGCCGATCGGCACCAGCTCCAGCCGGCCGTTGGGCTTGAGCCCCTTCACCTGCGCGCCGAGCGTGTCCAGATGCGCGATCAGCGCCCGTGCGGGACGACGCGCGGCCCCGAGTGTGACGCCGCGGATCGCGCCCCGCCGGGTCAACTCGTAGCCGACGCCCAGCCGGTCGAGTTCGCCGCAGACGTGGCGCACGACCGTATCCGTGTAGCCGGTCGGGCTCGGGATCTGCAGCAGCCGCTCCAACTGCTGCGTCAGATAGGTCGTGTCGATCCTGAGCCGGGTCATCGGCTGAAGGCATCCCGCCGTGCGGTCCGGGCAGCGGCCGGCATCGACTGGGGGAACAGGAGGTCGACGAACCGTTCGGCGGTCGGCTGCGGCTCGTGATTGGCAAGCCCCGGCCGCTCGTTGGCCTCGATGAACGCGTAGTCCGGCCGGTCGGGTGCGGTGACCATCAGATCGATGCCGGTCACCGGAATGTCGATCGCCCGCGCGGCGCGGCAGGCGGCGTCGACCAGCTTCGGGTGCACGATGTCGGTGACGTCGTGGATGGTGCCGCCCGTGTGCAGGTTGGCCGTGCGCCGCACGGCCAGTTCGCGGCCGGCCTCCAGCACGTCGTCGTAGCCGAAGCCCGCGGCGCGGAGCGTCCGCTCGGTTTCGCCATCCAGCGGGATGGCGCTCTCGCCGTCCGTCGCCGCCATGCGGCGGCGCGTTTGCCGCTCGATCAGGGCGCGAATGGTGGAGTTGCCGTCGCCGACCACCGAGGCGGGTTTGCGGATCGCAGCCGCCACCAGCCTGAAGTCGATGACGATGAGGCGGAGATCCTGGCCTTCTACCATCGCCTCGACCACCACCCGGTCGCACTGCTCCCGCGCGTGGGCGACCGCGGCGTCGACCTCGTCCAGGCTGGTGAGGCCGACGGCGACACCCTTGCCCTGCTCGCCGCGGGCCGGCTTGACGACCACGGTACCAACTCGGGCGAGGAGATTTTCGACGGCGGTCCGATCCTCGGCCTTGGCCTGCTCGGGAACGATCACGCCCGCCCGCTGGACGACGCGGCGGGTGACGGCCTTGTCGTCGCAGATGCTCATCGCCACGGCGGTGGTCAATTCGGACAGGCTCTCGCGGCAGTGGATCGAGCGGCCGCCGTAGGAGAGCCGGAAGAAGCCGCCCTCGGCGTCGGTCACCTCGACACCGATGCCGCGCCTGCGCGCCTCGTCGACGATCAGCCGGGCATAGGGGTTGAGCGCCGATTCCGGCGAGGGGCCGGTGAACAGCTTCTCGTTGATCGGGTTCTTGCGCTTGACCGCGAACACCGGGATGCGGACGAAGCCGAGCTTCTCGTAGAGGGCGATCGCCTCCCGGTTGTCGTGCATGACCGAGAGGTCGAGGTGCTGGCTGCCGCGCGCCTGGAAGTGCTCGGCCAGATGGCGGACCAGCGCCTCGCCGATGCCCGGATAGGGGGACTGCGGCGCCACCGCGAGGCACCACAGCGACGAGCCCTTCTCCGGATCGCCGAATGCGCGGGCGTGGTCGATGCCCATCGCCGTGCCGATCACCAGCCCGGTCGCCTCGTCCTCGGCCACGAACACCTTGAGGGTGCGGGTCTCGCGGGCGGCCTGGGCGAAGTCCGGCGGCACCGTCACCATGTGGCGGGCCCGATAGATCGTGTTGATGCCCTCGATGTCGGCTTCGTCGCGCAGCCGGCGGATGAAGAAGCCGCGGGGCTTGCGATGATCCGGGCGATAGACCGCGAGGTCGAGACGGAAGGTGTGCGACGGGTCCAAGAACAATTCGTGCGGGGCCGCGGCGAGCACGACGTGCGGATCGCGGACGTAGAAGGCGATGTCGCGCTGGCCCGTCGCCTCGTCGCGCAGACCCGACACGAGCGTATGGGTGTCCTCGAAGGTATGGGCGAAGAGGAGCCGCCCCCAGCCGCACTCCAGGCTGGCGTTGGGCGTCATGCGTTCCTTCGCCTCGTCGCGATTGGGCTGGAGTGCTTGGGCGCGGATCCGCTGGACCCGATGCGCCACCCGTTGGGCGAGCCGCGGGCGGCGGGGCTTGTCGGTGCTGCTCATCGCACGGTGTCTCCGCTCACAGGCCCTGTTGCTGTAGCCATAGCTCCAACAGGCCGACCTGCCAAAGCTCGGAACCACGCAACGGCGTGATGTGCCCGCTCGGATCGGCAAAGAGGGCGTCGAGATAGTCCGGAGCGAACAGGCCGCGCTCCTTGGCGGCCCGGCTCGAGAGCGCGTCCCGCACCATCGTCAGGTAGGGGCCGTCGAGGTACTTCAGCGCCGGCACGGGGAAATATCCCTTGGGCCGGTCGATGACCTCGGCCGGGAGGAGCGTGCGGGCCACGTCCTTGAGGATGCCCTTGCCGCCGTCGGCGAGCTTGGGCTCGGCGGGGATTCGTGCGGCGAGTTCGACCAGTTCGTGATCGAGGAAGGGCACGCGCGCCTCGAGCCCCCAGGCCATGGTCATGTTGTCGACGCGCTTCACCGGGTCGTCGACGAGCATGATGGTGGAATCGAGCCGGAGCGCCTTGTCGAGCGGGCCGTCGGCGCCCGGCATCGCGAAGTGGGCCTCGACGAAGTCGCGGGCGACGTCGCCCGTATGCCACGCGGGCCCGAGATGGCGCCGCAGCGTGGCGTGGTCGCGGTCGAAAAAGACCTTGGCGTAGTCGGTCAGCGGATCGTTCGAGGCAGCGAGCGGCGGATACCAATGATAGCCGGCGAATACTTCGTCGGCACCTTGTCCGCTCTGGACGACCTTCACGTGCTTGGCCACCTCGCGCGAGAGCAGGAAGAAGCCGACATTGTCGTAGGAGACCATCGGCTCGGACATGGCGGCGATGGTGTGCGGCAACTCCTCGATCAGGTCGGCCGACGGCACGAAGATCTGGGTGTGCTCGGTGGCGAAGGTCTCGGCCACGAGGTCGGAATAGCGGAACTCGTCACCCTTCTCGCCCTTCGCGGCCTCGAAGCCGATCGAAAAGGTCTTGAGACCGGCTTGGCCCTTGCCGGCGAGCAGCGCCACGATCAGGCTCGAATCCACGCCGCCGGACAAGAGCACGCCGACCGGCACGTCGGCGACCATGCGGCGGTCGACGGCGGTCTCGAGCGCCGCCAGCACCCGCTCCCGCCAGACCTCGCGGGGCGTTTCCAAGTCCTCCGGCGTGCGCTCGAAGCCGAGGCGCCAATAGACGTGGTCGCGCTCTTCGCCGTCGGGCTCGATGACGCGCACCGTCGAGGGCGGCAGCTTGCGCACGCCTTTCAGGATGGTCCAGGGTGCGGGCACCACCGCATGAAAGCTCATGTAGAAGGCGAGGGCTTCGGCATCGAGCGACGTGTCGATGCCGCCCGCCTTCACCAGCGCCGGCAGGGAGGAGGCGAAGCGCAGCCCGCTGGCGGTGCGTGCCAGGTAGAGCGGCTTGATGCCGAAGCGGTCGCGCCCGAGCACCACGCGGCCGCTGTCGCGCTCGACGATGGCGAAGGCGAACATGCCGTGCAGGCGCTTCGGGAAGTCGCGGCCCCAGGCGTGATAGGCCTTGAGCAGCACCTCGGTGTCGCCCTCGGAAAAGAAGTGATACCCCTGCCCCTCCAGCTCGCGCCGCAACTCCCGATAGTTGTAGATGCAGCCGTTGAAGACGATCGACAGGCCCAGCGTCGGGTCGACCATCGGCTGTTCGGCCTTGGCGCTGAGGTCGATGATGCACAGCCGGCGATGGCCGAGGGCGATGCGGTCGCGCGCGACGAGGCCCTGCGCGTCCGGTCCGCGCGGCGCCATCACACCCGCCATCGTCGCCACGGCCGCCGCATCGGCGGGCGCACCGTCGAAGGTGACCTCACCGCAAATGCCGCACATGGTCGTGTCTCCTTCCGGTTGGGAACGCGGCGGACGTTATAACTCGAAACATTTGATGTCAAACGAATGCCGTGGCAGACTGTCCGCATGAAGCTGGTCGACCAAGTTGCCGAAAGCCCGGGCCCGCGCGCGCTGTTGACGACGGTGCGGCGCATCATCCGTGCGGTGGACGTGCGTTCGAAGCGGGTCGCCAAGGAAACCGGGCTGACCATTCCGCAACTGGTCGTGCTGCAGGCGATCGCCGAACTCGGCGAGGTGACGACCGTGCGGCTGTCGACGCAGGTGAGCGTCAGCGCGGCGACGCTGGTGACGATCCTCGACAAGCTCGAGGCGCGCGGCCTGATCGAACGCTACCGCAGTGAGGTCGACCGCCGGATCGTGCACACGCGGCTGACCGGCGCCGGTGCTGCGGCGCTGGACACGGCGCCGCCGCTGCTCGATGCAGCCTTCGTCGAGGCGTTCGTCGCCCTGCCGGCGGACCGGCGCGCGACCATTCTCGATGCGCTGTCCGAGTTGGCCGACCTGTTCGACGGCAACCCGCCGAACGAGCGGCCTACATCCGCACGAACGGATTGAGGAAGCGGCCGATCGTTCCGGTCAGCCGCAGCGGCGCGTCGGTAACAGCGAGACAGATGCACGGCTCGCCGCCGCCCGCCACGGGGCTGTGATCGACGTCACCCTCGTGCAGCGCCACGTCGCCGGGCCCGTAGGTTCCGGTGTGGTCGCTGAAGCTGCCGCGCAGCACCAGCGTTGCCTCCAGGCCCTCGTGGGTGTGGTCGGGAATGGTGGCGCCGGGGCGGATCTTCAACAGCCGCGTGACGTAGCCCTCGGCATTCGGCAAGAGCTTGATCTCCGAAACCGCGCCGAACGTGCGCCAGGGCAGCGCGTCGTAATCGGGCCCGACATACGCGGCGAGCGGTGACGGCACCGGTCCGGCGGGCCGCATCGACGGCGCGGGCTTGCGGGTTCCGGACGGAAGATCGAGGTTGTCGAGCCGACGCAGCATGGACCTGCGGCAGTCGGCACTGACCTCCACCGGCTCGATCGCGTCCAACATCACCCCGGCCAACGCCTCGAACTCGCGGCACCGCAGCCGCGCGTCCGGGCAGAGCGACAGATGCGTCGCCACGAGAAGCGACAGCGGCTCGCACAACAGACCGTTGGCATAAGCCGCCAACAATTCGTCGCTGATGAGATGCACCGGTTTCAACGAAGGCTCCTCACGACCGTCCGCTCCATCATCTAGCGTTCACCTACCGGCCGAACCAGGGTTCAGCCCTCATTCATGGCGTCGCACCGACTGCACCGGTGGCTGCATCCGTGCTACGTCGTCCGGCGCCGATCGGATGACTGGGACTTTCGCAGGAGCGCGAAGTGATCCGCTCGTGGCGGCCTGCCGTAACTATCCGTGGCGACCGCATGGATCGTCCGCGCCCGTGGAAGGAGAAGTCGTTTGCGTGTTGCCGTTATTGGTTCCGGCATTGCCGGTTTGTCGAGTGCCTGGCTCCTCGATCCCTACCACCAAGTTACCCTCTACGAAGCCAACCCGCGCCTGGGCGGCCACAGCCACACCGTCGAAGCCCTGGTAAGGGACCGGCGCATCCCCGTCGATACCGGCTTCATCGTCTACAACGAACGCAACTATCCCAACCTGACGGCCCTCTTCGACCATCTCCGGATCGCCACCGAAGCGAGCAACATGTCCTTCGGCTTCAGCCAGGACCAGGGGGTGTTCGAATATTCGAGCATCACGTGGAGTGCGCTGTTCGCCCAGCGCCGCCGCCTGCTCGACCCGCGCCACTACGCGCTCCTCCTGGGCATCGTGCGCTTCAACGCGCGCGCCACCGACTTTCTCGCGAGCGGGGCGCCCGACCGGCCGCTCGGCGACTGGTTTGCCGCCAACAGCGTGCCGCAAATCGTGGCCCGGCGCTACGTCTTGCCGATGGCCGCGGCCATCTGGTCGGCGCCGATCGCCACCGTGATGCAGTTCTCGGCGCGCAGCTTCCTCACCTTCTTCGATCGCCACGGCCTGTTGACCGTCGCCGACCAGCCGACCTGGCGGACCGTCGTCGGCGGTTCGCGCACCTATGTCGACAAGATGGGCAAGGCGCTGCGCGGCGAGATCCGCCGGGCGACGCCCGTGCGTGCCGTGCGTCGCGTCGAAGGCGGGGTCATCGTCACCGACGCCATGGGCAACGAGGAGCGCTTCGATGCGGCGGTGTTCGGCGCGCACAGCGACGAGACCCGGGCGATGCTCGCCGATCGCACGGCGCAGGAGGATGCGGTGCTCGGCCATTTCCCCTATCAGCCGAACCATGCGGTGCTGCACAGCGATCCGGCCCTGATGCCGAAGCGGCGCCGCGCCTGGGCAAGTTGGAACTTCCTGACCGGCCGGGCGAGCGACCCCGACATGCCGGTCTCGATCACCTACTGGATGAATTCGCTGCAGAACATCGACCCCGCCTATCCGTTGTTCGTCTCGCTCAACCCGCTGCAGGAGCCCGACCCGGCGCTGGTGCACGCGCGCATGGACTACGCCCATCCGGTGTTCGATACGGCGACGGTGGCGGCCCAGGCGGAACTGGCCTCGCTGCAGGGAGCCGGTGGCGTGTGGTACGCTGGCGCCTGGTGCGGCTACGGCTTCCACGAGGACGGGCTCGCCTCGGCGCTGGCCGTGGCGCGTATGGGCTTCGGCATCGAAGCGCCCTGGCTGCGTCCGGCGGGGCCGGTCGCGGTCCCAGCGTCGGGTGCGGCGGGCATGATCGACAACGCGGCGGCACGGCAGGCCTGATGGACGCAGCACGACCCACCTCCTGCCTTTACGACGGCCGGGTGATGCACCAACGGCTGCGGCCGTTTCGCCAGCGCTTCACCTATCGGGTCTGGTCCGTGTTCGTCGACCTGGACGAGCTCGGTTCGCTCGCTCGGCGGCTGAAGCTGCTCGGCATCGAGCGGCGCGGGCTTGCAGGGTTGCGCGCGGCCGACCACGGCCCGCGCGACGGCTCGGCGCTGTTGCCCTGGGTTCACCAGCAACTGGCCGAGCGCGGCATCGACGACGGTGGCGGCAAGGTGTTCATGCTCGCCTTCCCGCGGGTGCTCGGCTACGTCTTCAACCCGCTCACGGTCTATTTCGCCTACGATCCCGAGCATCGCCTGCG
>JBMCMJ010000109.1:0-8305 GCA_048615135.1 Pseudomonadota bacterium | reverse complement strand
GACCGGGCTTGGTCGCCCTATGTGGCGGGGCTGTTGATCGGGCTTTTGCAGATTCCGGCGTTCTTGTTGGTCGACACGGCACTGGGTGCCTCGTCGTCGTTCGTCACGATGGGGGCGCTGCTGGGCTCGTTCGTCGACCCGGCCCTATCGGCGCAGCCCTATTTCGCCAAGTACGTCGACGGGGCGAAGGACTTCTGGCAGCTGGCGCTGGTGCTCGGCATTGCCGGCGGGGCGTTCTGGTCGGCGCGGGCTTCGGGCCTGCTGCGGCGGGGCTTTTCGCCCATTTGGCGCCGCGGTGCCGGCACCGAGACCTTGGCCAGCCGTGGGCTGATGGCCTTTGCCGGCGGCTTCGTGCTGCTGTTCGGTGCCCGGCTGGCGGGCGGCTGCGCTTCGGGTCATGGCCTCTCCGGCATGGCTCAGTTGGCGGTCGGCTCGATCGTGACCGTGGCCGCCATGTTCGCCGCCGGCATCGTCGCCGCCCAGCTGCTGCGCCGCATCTGATCCGGGAGACACCCTGATGGACTTTCTTCTCCTCGCCCTGCTCGGTGCCGCCATGGGTCTCGCCTTCGGCATCGCCCTCGAAAAGGGCCGGGTCTTCGAGCCCGGCATGATCGTCGGCCAGATGCAGCTCAGGAACTTCACCATGCTGAAGATGTTCCTGACCGCGATGGCCACCTCGCTGGTCGTGCTTGCCGTGCTCAACGGCGTCTTCGACGTCGCCATGCACCCCAAGGCCGCCTATTACGGTGCCAACGTCATGGGCGGCCTGTTGATGGGCGTTGGCATGGTGCTGGCGGGCGCCTGCCCCGGCACGACGCTCGCCCAGATCGGCGTCGGCTACAAGGACGCGTGGTTCACGCTCCTGGGCGGCATCGCCGGTGCCGTGACCTACGGCTATCTCGAGCCCGGCGTCATCCGTCCCATGCTGCTCGCCGAGGGCCCCGGCAAGCTGCAGCTCGACCAGATGCTGGGCGTGCCGTTCTGGGGTCTGGCCCTGGCGACCGCCGCCGTCCTGGTCCTCGGCCTGGTCGCCCTGGAGCGCTGGCGCCCCTGGCGGCAGGACATGGGCGAGAACTACGAGGGTCTCTCCACCGACCTCGGGGAGGCACCCTCCAGCGCCCGCCCGGCGCGCGGCTGAAAGATAGCGGAACGGGGCGGGTCGTTCAGCTGATCGCGGTCGGATCAGCGGCCCGGGGCAGGCACAGTTCGACCACCTTGCCCTGCTGCTGCAGGTCGAGCCGCCCGTCTCCGGCGAGCCGCGCCGCCATCTCGGTGGGCAGGCTCGCCGCCTCCGGCGCCGCGCCGACCACGCCCAGGCGCAGGCCGACGCGCAGTTCGCCGCGGGGAGCGACGTCGATCTCGACCGCGTAGTCCCAAGGATCGGGCGGTGCGGGGGTCGCCAGGAGATGCGCCACCACCTCGTCCAGCGCGTCGCTGTCCGCCGCCACCCAGAGCGGCTCGGCCAGTTGTGGCAGGCGCACCTCGACGCGTCCCGGCAGATGGAAGCGCAGCCGCTCTTCGGCCTCCTCCAGCCAGACGCGGAGGTCGACGCGGGGACCGGCCGGGCGGCACTTGGCCGAGGCGCAGGCCTCCGAACCAGCCTGCGGCGACGAGAACGCGCAGAGGATGCGGGTCCCGCCCCCGGCACCCTGGCTCCACCGATGCAGCGACAGAGCCACGGCTCGGTCCGCACCCAGCCGGCAGGTCGGGCGGAGGAACAGGGTCACCGGCCCGCCCTTGGCAAGGTCGGCGTGGGCCCGCGACAGGGTGGTGGGGCCGTCCTCGTCCCGAAACAACTGGTGCAAGGGCGTTCCCGGCACGATCCGGCCGGAATAGCAGCGGGCCGCGCGGAGATCGGCATAGAGGATCGGCAGGACCGGCGTCCGCCCGTCGCAGACGACGAAACCGGGGGCGGGTCGATCGCCCGGCGTGGCATCGAGACAAGCGGTCGACACGGACGAAACTGGGCACGGCATCCAACGGCTCCGGGCTTCCACGACCGCCAAGTGGGCGATCTCCGAAGCCGACCATGCGCCCACCGGCCCCGTGAGGCACGTCAGGTTTTGTAAGAAATCGTTCCTACAAATACCACTTGAAGGGTTGGGGCCATCGGCTCACCCTGCGGACGTTCCCGCTCCCCACCGAGCCGTCGCCGTGTCCCTCCTGCATCCCTTACCGCGGTTCTCCCCGAGATGTGCGGCATCGCCGGCCTGATCGACGTCCGCTGCCGGGGTGCCGGTGAGCGGCTGGGGCAACTCGGCCGCCGCATGGCGACCGCCATGGCGCATCGCGGCCCCGACGGCGAGGGTGTGTGGACCGACGATGCCGCCGGCTTGGTTCTGGCGCACCGCCGCCTCGCGGTGGTCGATCTCTCGCCCGCCGGCGCCCAGCCGATGGTTTCGGCCAACGGGCGTTTCGTGCTCGCCTACAACGGCGAGGTCTACGGCTTCGAGGCGTTGCGCCACCATCCGGCCCTCGCCGGGGTCCGCTGGCGCGGCCACAGCGATACCGAGGTGATCCTCGAAAGCGTGGCGCACCGGGGCGTGGAGGCGACGCTGGAGGCGATCGATGGGATGTTCGCCCTGGCCCTCTGGGACCGGGAGACGCGCACCCTGCACCTCGCCCGTGACCGGCTGGGTATCAAGCCCCTCTTCGTCGCCGAGGCCGAAGGCCGACTCGCCTTCGCCTCGGAATTGCGCTGTCTACATGCACTCGGCGCGCCGCTCGACGTGGAGCCCGGCGCGGTCGCGGCGTTTCTCCGCTACGGCCATGTCCCGGCCCCCTGGAGCATCTACCAGGGCGTTACCAAGCTTCGCCCGGGCGAACGGCTCACCCGGCATCCGGACGGCCGCATCGAACGGCGATCCTACTGGCAAGCAAGCGAGATGGTGGCCGAGGCCCGCACGGCGCCGCTGGCAGTGGACGACGAGGCGGCAGCCGACCGGCTGGAGGCCCTGCTCGGGGAGGCGGTCGCCCGGCAGATGATCGCCGACGTGCCGCTCGGCGTGTTCCTCTCGGGTGGGATCGACAGTTCGACCGTGACGGCCATGATGGTCCGGGCCGACCGGGGCCCGGTGCGCAGCTTCGCCATCGGCTTTCCCGATGCCGGCTTCGACGAGAGCCCCCATGCGGCCGCCGTCGCCCAGGCTCTCGGGACGGAGCACACGACGCTGATGGTGACGGGGACCGAAGCGCTCGCGACGGTGCCGCGCCTCGCCGACCTCTACGACGAGCCCTTTGCCGATGCATCGGCCGTCCCCACGCACCTGCTCGCCAAGTTGACCCGGGCCCACGTGACCGTGGCGCTGTCGGGCGATGGGGGCGACGAGTTGTTCCTCGGCTACAACCGTCACGCCTTTGCCGCCGGCACATGGCGCCGCCTCCGCCGGCTGCCGCCGGGCCTGCGCCGGCCGGCCGCTCATCTCTTACAAACCGTGCCCGAGGAGTGGATCGACCGGACGCTCGGCCGGCTGCCGGGCCTGCCGCCGCAGATCGGCGACAAGGTGCAGAAGGTGGCCCGCATCCTGGGCGAGGACGAAGCCAGCCTGTACCTGCGGCTGGTCAGTCAGGTCGATCACCCCGAACACCATCTGGCCGCGGCCGAGGTCGTCCCGCCGACCAGCGACATCCCCGGCCTCGATCCGGTCGATCGCATGCGCCTCGCCGACACGCTCGGCTATCTGCCGGACGACATCCTGCAGAAGGTCGACCGCGCGGCGATGGCGGTGGCGCTCGAGGTTCGCCCGCCCTTGCTCGACCGCCACGTCGTTGCCTTCGCTTGGCGGCTGCCCCGCCATCAGCTGATCCGAAACGGCGAGGCCAAGTGGCTGCTGCGCCGCGTGCTCGAACGCCACTTGCCGCGCGACCTGATCGATCGGCCGAAGCAAGGCTTCACGACCCCGCTCGCGGCTTGGCTCCGGGGTCCTCTCCGCGACTGGGGCCACGACCTGCTGCACGGTTCGGACTACGGCGGCGGCCTGCTGGATCCGGCGCCGGCCCGCGCCCTCTGGCAACGCCACCAGACCGGGCGCACCAGCGAAGCCCGGCAGCTCTGGCCGCTGCTCATGCTGGAGGCGTGGCGGCAGCGGTGGCACCCGACCGGGCCGATCCAAGAGCCGCCGGCAGGCGCGGTCACCTGACCGTACCCCCGTATCGCCAGCGCTCGCCGAGCCAGCCTGTCTCCCGTTGACGGCGTTCGGCGGTGCACCAATTTGGGCTCATCCTACGGAGGTACGAGATGCGCGCGCGGCTCGATCGGTTGATTTCGGCGCTGGGCACGAGCCGTCGCGGGCTCTTCGCCTTCGGTGTTCTGGGCGTACTGGAGAACAGCATCGTCCCGATCCCGACCGAGCCGCTCTACCTGCCGCTGATGGCGACCTATCCGCGGCGGGCCCCGCTGATGGCGCTGGCCCTGCTGGCCGGCTGCATCGTTGCGGCGGTGCTTCTGTATGTCGTCGCGGCGGTGGCGCAGGCCGCTTTGGTGGCTCCGTTGTTGGCGGAGTTCGGCCTTGCGAGCCTGTTTGCGGAACAGGTCGCCAAGGTCGAGGGCAACGCGTTCCTCACCGTGCTGATCATCGGCCTTTCGCCGATCCCGTTCCAGCTCGGACCGCTCGCCGCCGGTGTGGTCGGCGTCGACATCCCGACCTTCCTCGCGGCCGTCCTCCTCTCCCGCGGCGTTCGCTATCTGGGCCTCGCGGCCCTCGCCGCCTTCGCCGGGGCGCAGTTCGCGGCACTGCTCGAGCGGCACCGAACCGGGCTCGTCGTCGGCAGCGCCGCCGTCGGTGCCGGGACCCTGGTGGTGTTGGCCACGCTCGGCGTCTGAGAAACCGCGCCGGCCGCGGACAGGGCGTAGAGCAACTCAGGCCGCGCGTCGCTGCCCGGGGACACCGGCGCGGAACGCTTCCAGCAGGTCCGCCTCCTTCGCCTTCGCCTCGGCCAGATGCCGCGCCTTGACGTGGCCGAAGCCGCGGATCCGCTCGGGGATCGCGGCCAATTCGACGGCCAGCGCGTGCGTCTCCGGGCGCAATCCGCCGACCAGCTCGTCGAGCAGCGCCTCGTACTCGACGATCAGCCGGCGCTCGGTGCGCCGTTCGTCGGTCCAGCCGAAGGGATCGAAGGCCGTGCCGCGCAGGCCCTTCAGCCGGGCCAGCAAACGGAAGACCGGCAGGGTCCACCAGCCGGAAAAGCGCTGTTTGCGCAGTCGGCCCTGCTCGTCCTTCGGTGCGAACAGCGGCGGGGCGAGGTGGAAATTCACCTTCACCGGCCCGTCGAAGCGCCCCTTCACGTCCTCGAGGAACGACGTGTCGGTCCAGAGCCGCGCCACCTCGTACTCGTCCTTGTAGGCCATCAGCTTGAAGAGATAACGGGCGACCGCCTTGGCGAGATCGTCGCTGCCGGTGGCCTCGACCTCGGCCGCCCGCACCGCTTCGACCCGCTGCCGGTAGCGCGCGGCATAAGCGCGGTTCTGGTAGGCCTCGAGGAAGCGCGCCCGCCGCTCGACGAGGCTTGCCAGATCATCGGCGGCAGCCGGCTCGGCGGGGGCGACGCGAGCCTCGACGGCATCGAGGTCGACCGCGGCGCGCCGCCCCCAGCCGAAGGCCGCGAGGTTCATCGCGACCGCCGTGCCGTTCAGCTCGATCGCTCGCTCCAAGGCCTCGGGCGTCACCGGCAAGAGCCCCTTCTGGCAGGCATAGCCCAACAGCAAAGAGTTGGCCGCGATCGCGTCACCCAGCAGGCCCGCGCCGAGCCGCGTCGCATCGACCAGATGGGTGCGCGCCTCGCCGGCCACACGGGCGATGGAGGCGGCGAGCGCGTCGTTGGCGATCGGCGCGTCCGGGTCGCGGACGAACGCCGCCGTGCTCGTCGCCCGGCCGTTGACCACGGCGTGACCGGCCGCACGGTCGAGCTTGGCCAGCGCGTCCTTGCCGGCGGCGACCACCAGATCGCACCCCAGGAGCAGGCGCGCCTTGCCGTTGGCGATCCGCGGCGCCAGCACGGCGTCCGGCTCGGCGGCGATGCGGATGTGGCTCGTCACCGCGCCGTATTTCTGGGCGAGGCCCGTCTGGTTGAGGACGACCACGCCCTTGCCCTCGAGGTGGGCGGCCATGCCCAACAGCTCGGCGATGGTGACCACGCCCGTGCCGCCGATGCCGGTGAGCAGGATATCGAAGGGCTGATCCAGGCTCGGCTGGGTCGGCACCGGCAAGGGTGGGCCGTCGTCTCGCGCCCCGCCCGTCGGCCTCTGCAACTCCGCCCCCTCGACGGTGACAAAGCTTGGGCAGAAGCCCTCGAGGCAGCGGGTGTCCTTGTTGCAGGTCGACTGGTTGATCTGGCGCTTTCTGCCGAACTCGGTCTCGAGCGGCTCCACCGACAGGCAGTTCGACTGCACCGAGCAGTCACCGCAGCCCTCGCAGACGAGATCGTTGATGAACACCCGGAGCTTCGGGTCGACCATCCGGCCGCGCTTCCTGCGCCGCCGCTTCTCGGTGGCGCAGGTCTGGTCGTAGACGATGGCGGTGACGCCCTCGGTCTCGCGCAGCTGGCGCTGCACCCGGTCGAGGTCGCGGCGGTGATAGACCAGCACGCCGTCGCCGAGCTGGCTGGCCACGCCGTACTTCTCCGGCTCGTCGGTGACGACACGCACGACGCCGACGCCTTCGGCGAGCAATTGACGGGTCAGGGCCGGCACCGTCAGCTGCCCCTCCACCGGCTGGCCGCCGGTCATCGCCACGGCGTCGTTGAACAGCACCTTGTAGGTGACGTTCACCTTCGCTGCGACGGCCGCCCGGATCGCCATGATGCCCGAGTGGAAATAGGTGCCGTCGCCGATGTTGACGAAGACGTGGCGCTCCTCGACGAACGGCGCCTGACCGATCCAGTTGGCCCCCTCGCCGCCCATCTGGGTGAAGGTGTCGGTGTTGCGCCCCATGAACTGCACGAGGTAGTGGCAGCCGATGCCGGCCAGGGCCCGGCTGCCGTCCGGAATGCGAGTCGACGTGTTGTGCGGGCAGCCGGAGCAGAAATAGGGGGTGCGCGCCGCCGCCGGGACATAGCTCTCGAGTTCGCGCTCGATCCGGGCGAGCAGATCGAGCCGGGCATCCAGGTTGGCCGAGCGGGCGCGCTCGCGCAGCCGGGGGCCGAGCGCCTTGGCGATGCTCGTCGGATCGAGCTCGCCCACTGCCGGCAAGAGCGGCCTTCCCGCCTCGTCCTGCTTGCCGAGGATGCGCGGCCGCTCGCTGTCGGGCAGCGCGTAGAGCAGCGAGCGCAGCTGGTCCTCGACCAAGGCCCGCTTGTCCTCGACGACGATCACCTCCTCGAGGCCGCGGGCGAAGGCCCGCGCGTTGATCGGCTCCAGCGGCCAGCTCATCGCCACCTTGTAGAGCCGGAGCCCCATCGCCCGCGCCGCGTCGTCGCCGATGCCGAGGTCGAACAGCGCCTGCTTCAGATCGAGCCACGCCTTGCCGGTGGCGACGATGCCGAGCCGGGCATTCGGCGCGTCCAGCATCACCCGGTCGAGTGCTGCCGCCCGGTGGTAGGCGAGGGCGGCCGGCAGCTTCCACTCGTGGAGCCGCGCCTCCTGGGCGAGCGGCTCGTCCGGCCAGCGGATCGAGAGCCCGCCCGGCGGCAGGGTGAAGTCGTCCGGCACCACCGGCAGCACGCGGTCCGGGTCGAGGTCGAGCGAGGTCGAGCTGTCGGCGGTCTCGGCGACGATCTTGAGGCCGACCCAGAGCCCCGTGAAGCGCGACAGGGCGAAGCCGTGCAGGCCGAAGTCGATGATCTCCTGCACGCTGGCGGGATTGAGCACCGGGATCGCCGCCGCCATCAGCACCTGCTCGCTCTGATGCGGCAGGGTCGAGGACTTGCAGGCATGGTCGTCACCGGCCAGCGCCAGCACGCCGCCATGGGCGGCCGTACCGGCGATGTTGGCGTGCTTGAGCGCGTCGGTCGCCCGGTCGACGCCCGGCCCCTTGCCGTACCAGATGGCGAACACGCCCTGCTTCTTCGCGGTGCCGTAGAGGCCGATCTGCTGCGTCCCCCAGATCGAGGTCGCCGCGATCTCCTCGTTGACCCCCGGATGGAAGACGATCTCGTGGCTCGCCAGAAACCGGCGGGCTTCCCACAGAGCCCGGTCGTAGCCACCGAGCGGCGAGCCGCGATAGCCCGAGACGAAGCCCGCCGTATCCAGCCCGGCGCGGCGGTCGCGGTCCTTCTGCAGGAGCGGCAGGCGGACCAGCGCCTGCGTTCCGGTCAGATAGATCCGGCCGCGCTGGGTGGTGTACTTGTCCTCCAGCGAGACCGCCCGCAG
>JBMCMJ010000108.1:0-8489 GCA_048615135.1 Pseudomonadota bacterium | reverse complement strand
CGAATGCGTCGCTGCACTAGGCGGCCGTCAGTAGATGAGGCCCAGCTCCAGCTGGGCTTCCTCGGTCATCATCGACGGATGCCACGGCGGGTCCCAGACGACCGCCACGGTGCAGCCCTCGACGCCGGCGACGGCGGCGACCTTGGTCTCCACCTCCGGCGGCAGGGTTTCCGCCACCGGGCACATCGGCGAGGTGAGCGTCATGTCGATGTGCACCTTGTCGTCGTCGTCCACGTCGATCTTGTAGATCAACCCCAGCTCGTAGATGTTCACCGGGATCTCGGGATCGTAGACCGTGCGCAGCGCGTCGATGATCTTCTCGCCGAGGGCTTCGACGGCGGCCTGCCGCTCGGGTGAAACGGCGTCACCTTCGCTCGTCTGCAGAAACGCGGCGGCTTCCTGGGCCTTGTCGGTGGGCTCGTCGGTCATCTCGTCACCTATCCCAGCTTGTCGACCACCCGTTGCAGGCTCTCGACCAGCGCATCGAGATCGCGGGTGGTGTTGTAGAGCCCGAGCGAGGCCCGGGCGGTCGCAGGCAGGCCCAGATGCTCGATCAGGGGCTGCGCGCAGTGATGGCCCGTCCGGATCGCCACCCCGTCGAGGTCGACCAGCGTGCCGATGTCGTGGGGATGGATACCCTCCATGACGAACGACAGCACGCTCGACTTGTGGGTCGCCTCGCCGATCAGCCGGAGCCCCTTGATCTGCTTCAGGGCCCGCGTGCCGTAGGCGAGCAGATCGTCCTCGTGCGCGTGGATCGCCTCGAGGCCGAGGTCGCTCACGTAGTCGAGCGCCTTGGCGAGCGCCGCGGCCCCCTCGATGAAGGGCGTGCCCGCCTCGAACTTGTAGGGCAGCTCGTTGAACGTCGTGCCGGCGAACGACACGCTGGCGATCATGTCGCCCCCGCCCTGATAGGGCGGCATCGCGTCCAACAGCTCGGCCTTGCCCCACAGCACGCCGATCCCGGACGGCCCGTAGACCTTGTGGCCGGAGAAGACGAGGAAGTCGCAGTCGACCGCCTGGACGTCCACCGGCAGGTGTTGCACCGCCTGACAGGCATCGAGCAGAACGGGAACGTTCTTGGCGTGAGCCAGCTCGACGATCCGCTCGACCGGGTTGATGGTGCCGAGCACGTTGGAGACCCACGGCAGCGAGACGAGCACGGTACGCGCGTCGATCTTGCGCTCGAGATCGACGAGGTCGAGTTCACCCGTCTCGGTGATCTCGACGACCTCCAACTCCAGCCCCATCTGCTCGCCGAGCAGGTGCCAGGGCACGATGTTGGCGTGGTGCTCCATACGCGAGATCACGACCTTGTCGCCCGCCTTCGCTCGCGACCGGACGAAGCTCTGCGCGACGAGGTTCATGCTTTCGGTGCCGTTGCGGGTGAAGACGACCTCGCGGCTGTCGGCGGCGCCGATGAACTTCTGGACCCGGCGTCGCGCCGCTTCGTGCGCCTCGGAGGCGCGGAGCGAGAGATCGTACACGCCGCGATGGATGTTGGCGTAGTCCTCGCCGTAGAAGCGGGTTAGCTCGTCGATGACGGCCTTCGGCTTCTGCGTGCTGCCGGCATTGTCGAGATAGACCAGCGGCCGGCCGTGCATGGTGGTGGCGAGGATCGGAAAGTCCCGGCGGATCGCCTCGACGTCGTAGCCGTTCCGGCCGCTCTCGGTCATGTCGATCAGACCAGCTCCATCAGCTTGTCGCCGCCACGCAACCGGCCGAGCAATGCACGGCGCGCCTGATGCTGCGAGTCCTCGTGGTGGAGCCGCTCGACCACCTCGCCCGCGAAGGCAAAGGTCAAGATGGCGTCGGCGGTCTGCTGGTCGATTCCCCGCGAGCGCAAGTAGAACCGGCCGGTCTCGTCCAACTCCCCGACCGTCGCCCCGTGCGAGCACTTCACGTCGTCGGCGTAGATTTCGAGCTCGGGCTTGGTGTCGAGTTCGGCATCGCGCGACAGCATGAGGTTGTCGTTCTGCTGGTACGCGTTGGTCTTCTGCGCGGGCTGATCGACGAAGATCTTGCCGGCGAACACGCCGTGGCCGCCGGCCAGCAGCACGCCCTTGTAGAACTGGTTGCTCTCGCAATTCGGCGCGAGATGCTCGACGCGGATCACGGTGTCGACCAGTTCGCCCGCCTCGGGCATGTAGGCGCCGTTGAGGTCGAGATCGGCGTTCGGCCCCTCCAGCCGGGCAAGGCTCTCGTTGCGCACCAGCGCACCGCCGGCAACCACCGTCGTCTGGCCGATCTTCGCCGAGGTCGCCACCCGCATCACCGACTGACCGAAGGCGCGGCTGGCCTTGGTGCCGAACTGCAGCTTGTCGATCAGCAGCTCGGCGTTCTCGCCGACCTCGAAGTGGTTGACGACGTTGGTGATGCTGCCGCCACCCAAGACGACGTGCGTCTCGGCCATCCGCAGGCACGCCTCGGCACCGACCAGCACGCGGTTGCGCAGGTTGGTCAGCATGGCTGCGTCCTCGCCGGCATCGACGAACACCAGCTGGATCACCGGCGCGATCCGCGCCCCGGCCGCCACGTCGATCACCGCACCACCGGTCGCGAGCGCTGCGTTCAGCGCGGTGAGCGACCGCTCCGCGTCGACGTCGGCGAGCAAGGCCGCCTCGTCGTCGATGCACTCGGCGAGCGTCTTGATCTCGAGCCCGGCGGGCAGCCGGGCCACGTCCGAGAGATCGGCCGCGAGATGCCCGTTGACGAACACGAGGCGACGGACGTCGCCGTCGAGGAGATAGCCGTCGAGGTCGGCGAGGCTCACCTTGGAGGCGCGCGGCGCCAAGGGTGCCGCCTCGGCCAGCGGCTTGAGGTTGGTGTACTTCCAGGCTTCCGTACGGGTGGTCGGAAAGCCGAGCGTCGTGAACCGCTCGAAGTTCGCGGCCCGGGCCGTGGTCGAGCCGGGCAGGCTGCCCTTCAGCGTGTCGAACAGGGCAGCGTAGCCATGATCCGGCTCGATCCGGCGGAGCGAAGGCGTGGGCATCACAGCTCCTCGATCAGGCGTTGAGGGCCGGCTCGGGCGAACTCACCCCGGCCGCGGCCAGGACGTCGCCGTAGCCCTTCTCCTCGAGCTCGAGCGCGAGGGTCCGGTCGCCCGAGCGGACGATGCGCCCGCCAACCAGCACGTGGACGTGATCGGGGACGATGTACTCGAGCAGCCGCTGGTAGTGGGTGATCACCACGATCCCGCGGTCGGGGCTGCGCAGCTTGTTGACGCCATCGGCCACGGTGCGCAGCGCGTCGATGTCGAGGCCCGAATCGGTCTCGTCGAGGATGGCCAGCTTCGGCTGCAGGATGGCCATCTGCAGGATCTCGTTGCGCTTCTTCTCGCCGCCCGAGAACCCGGCATTGACGTCGCGCTTGAGGAGGTCCGGCCGCACGCCGACCACCTCCGCGTGCTCGCGCAGCAGCTTCATGAAGCTCGCGGCATCGACCTCGGGCTCGCCGCGCGTCTTGCGGATGGCGTTCAGCGCCGTCCGCAAAAAGTACATGTTGGCGACACCGGGGATCTCGATCGGGTACTGGAAGGCGAGGAACACGCCGGCGGCGGCACGCTCCTCGGGCTCCATCTCCAGCAGATCCTCGCCCTCGAAACTGACCGAGCCCTCCGTCACCTCGTAGCCGTCGCGGCCGGAGAGGATGTAGGCCAGCGTCGACTTGCCCGAGCCGTTCGGGCCCATGATGGCGTGCACCTCGCCCGGCTTCACCTCGAGGTCGAGCCCCTTCAGGATCTCGCCCTCGGGCTCGTCCTCGATCCGGGCGTGCAGGTTCTTGATCTTCAACATGTCGTGTCCGTCCTGGAAAACGTGGCGCGGCGCGTCAGCCGACGCTGCCTTCGAGCGAGATCGCGAGCAGCTTTCGGGCCTCGACCGCGAACTCCATCGGCAGTTCGTCCATCACCTCGCGGCAGAACCCGTTGACCACCAGGGCCACCGCGTCCTCCTCCGAGATGCCGCGCGCCCGGCAGTAGAACAGCTGGTCGTCGGAGATCTTCGAGGTGGTCGCCTCGTGCTCCACCTTGGCGCTCGGGTTCTTGACCTCGATATAGGGCACCGTGTGCGCCCCGCAGCGGTCACCGATCAACATCGAATCGCACTGCGTGTAGTTGCGCGCGCCCTCGGCGCCCTTCAGCACCCGAACCAACCCGCGATAGGTCTGATCGGCCCGACCCGCCGAAATGCCCTTGGAGACGATCCGCGACCGGGTGTTCTTGCCGATATGGATCATCTTGGTGCCGGTGTCGGCCTGCTGCTTGTGGTTGGTCACCGCCACCGAATAGAATTCACCCATGCTGTCGTCGCCCTGCAGCACGCAGCTCGGGTACTTCCAGGTGATGGCGGAGCCGGTCTCGACCTGGGTCCAACTGATCTTCGACCGCTTGCCGCGGCAGAGACCGCGCTTGGTCACGAAGTTGTAGACCCCGCCGGCGCCCTCGTGGTCGCCGGGGTACCAGTTCTGCACGGTCGAGTACTTGATCTGGGCGTCGTCCAGCGCGATCAGCTCGACTACCGCGGCGTGCAGTTGATGTTCGTCGCGCTGCGGCGCCGTGCACCCCTCGAGGTAGCTCACATAGGAGCCCTCGTCGGCGATGATCAGCGTCCGCTCGAACTGCCCCGTCCCCGCCGCGTTGATGCGGAAATAGGTCGAGAGCTCCATCGGGCAGCGCACCCCCTTGGGCACGTAGACGAAGCTGCCGTCGGAAAACACCGCCGAATTCAGCGCCGCGAAGTAGTTATCGCCCTGCGGCACCACCGAGCCCAGGTACTTGCGCACCAGCTCCGGGTGCTCCTTCGTCGCCTCGGAGATCGAGCAGAAGATGATGCCGAGCTCCTTCAGCTTCTCCTTGAAGGTGGTCGCCACCGAAACGCTGTCGAACACGTAGTCGACGGCGACCCCGGCGAGCATCTTCTGCTCTTCGATGGGGATGCCGAGCTTCTCGTAGGTGCGGCGGATTTCGGGGTCGATGTCGTCGAGCGACTTGGGCGCTTCCTTCTGCTTGGGGGCGGCGTAGTAGCTGAGCGCCTGCAGGTCGATTTCGCCGACCTCGGGCTTTTGCCACTGCGGCTGCTCCATCGCCATGAAGCGCGCGAGCGCCTGCAGCCGCCAGTCGGTGAGCCACGCGGGCTCGCCCTTCTTGGCGCTGATGAAGCGGACGATCTCCTCGTTCAACCCCGGCGGGGCGAATTCGGACTCGATGTCGGTGTAGAAGCCGTACTTGTACTCGTGGCCGGTGTAGGCCTGCACGGTCTCGAGTGCGGTCGCCATCGGTTCGTTACCCTCTTATTTCACGGTCGGCGCGGTGGCGGGTGTTGCCGGCTCGCCGAACGGCAGGCCGCCGCGGCCGAGCGCCCAGCCTTGCGCCATCTCGGCGATCGAGATGCCATCGAGGGCCTCCCGCATCGCCGCGTTGATCCGGTGCCAGTTGGCGCGCGCCGGACAGATGGCCTCGATCCCGCACTCGCCTTCGCCGACCTCGATGCAGGCCGTGAGCGCGATCGGGCCGTCCAGCGCTTCGATCACCTCGGCCACGGTGATCAGCGAGGCGGGACGCGCCAGTTGGTAGCCGCCCTTGGCACCCCGCTGCGAGGTGAGCAAACCCTCGCGAGCGAGTGCCTTCAGGATCTTGCCGGCCATCGGCTGCGCGATCCGGGTGCGCTCGGCGAGTTCCGGCGTCGCTTTCGAAGCGCCGGTACGTGCCAACTCCGTCATCAGCACGATCCCGTAATCGGCCACGCGTGACAGGCGAATCACCCTGCACCCTCCGCTCGGAAAAAGGACCCAGCCGGTTCCGTTTCGGCCTTTTGATATGCCCCCGAGCGCCCCGGTGTCAAGCGAACCGGACAAAAAACCCGGCATTCTCGGGAGTTGCGTGCTTTTTTGGAATGATCCCAAAGACTTCGGGCGACGGCCTCACGCACCGCCGACGGTCGCGCTGCGGCTCGCTCGGCGGTGATCGCCGTGCGGGTGCCCGGCCCGCGGGCCGAGGCGGCCACCGCTGGGCGGCGCCTTCGAGGCGGAAGGCTCTCGCCACTGGGGAAGGAGGAAGGAAGGAGGACAAACGGCGCGACGTGTCGGCGCCGTCGTCGGCAGCACGACCGGGCCGTCGTCCGCCACCCTCTCGTGGTGGCGGACGACGGCCACGGGCAGGCTCAGCGCTTGGAGAACTGGAAGCTGCGGCGGGCCTTGGCCTTGCCGTACTTCTTGCGCTCCACCTCGCGGCTGTCGCGGGTGAGGAAGCCGCCGGCCTTGAGGGCCGGGCGCAGCGCCGGGTCGAAGTGGGTCAAGGCCCGGCTGATGCCGTGGCGGACGGCACCGGCCTGGCCGGAGAGACCGCCCCCGGACACGGTGCACATCACGTCGAACTGGCCGGCGCGATTGATCACCTCGAAGGGCTGGCGGAGGATCATCTGCAGGGTGGGCCGGGCGAAGTAGACCGCCATGTCGCGGCCGTTGACGACCACGCGGCCGGAGCCGGGCTTGACCCAGACCCGCGCCACCGCGTCCTTGCGCCGGCCGGTGCCGTAGGCTCGCCCGAGCTTGTCGAGTTTCGGGCGCGCGGGCTCGACCTCGGGCTCGCTGCCCATGCCGGCGGGGCGGAGGTCCTTCAGGTCGGTCAGGGTGCGGGTCTCAGCCACGGGCGGCCTCCGTCGTGTTCTTGCGGTTCAGGGCGGCGACGTCGAGCGGCTGGGGCGCTTGGCCCTGATGCGGGTGCTCGGGCCCGGCATAGACGTGCAGCTTCTTCAGCTGGCGACGGCCGAGCGGCCCGCGCGGCACCATCCGTTCCACGGCCTTCTCGATGACGCGGGTCGGGTGCTTGCCGTCGAGGATCTTGTCCGCGGTGCGCTCCTTGAGCCCGCCAGGATAGCCCGTGTGCCAGTGATAGGTCTTCTGCCAGCGCTTCTTGCCGGTCAGCTGGACCTTCTCGGCGTTGACGATCACGACGTGGTCGCCACAGTCCATGTGCGGGGTGTACATCGCCTTGTGCTTGCCGCGCAGCCGGTCGGCGACCAGCACCGCGAGCCGGCCGAGGACGAGGTCCTCGGCGTCGATCAGCACCCAGGCCGCCTCGATGTCGGCGGGGCGCGCGCTGTAGGTCTTCATCGATGGTCCAATTCGTTACCGGTGATCCGCTTCACGCCACGGGAAAAGACGCCACGGCACGGCCACCTGGATCGCAGAAGCGTGCCGTGTACGCCCGGTATCGGCCCTTGTCAACGCGCGGACCGCAGCCGAAAACCGGCGCGTGGCGAGGAGGGTGCGGCGATGCGACGACCGGGAGCGAGGCGAGGGTGGGCGACAGTGGCGCTGGCGGTGGTGCTCGCCGGCTGTGCTGCGCCGGCGCGCGATCCGCTGGTCGCGCAGTCGATCCTCGACGTCGACAGCCAGGCCGCGTTCACAGAAGCGCGCGAGGCGCGGCGGCTGGAGGTCATCGAGCAGGTGCTGGACCGGGCCGCGCGGATCGCCCGCGGGGAGACCGCCGACGACACGTTCGATCTGCTGCTGCTCTCGGGGGGCGCCGACTGGGGGGCGTTCGGCGCGGGCTACCTCGCCCGCTGGCACGAACTCGGCGCGGATGCGGCCATCCCGATGCCGGAATTCGACCTCGTGGCCGGGATCAGCACGGGTGCGCTGATCGGCACCTACGTCGCCGCCGGCACGCCCGAGCGCTACGCCGGGATCGAGACTTTCTACCGCGCAACCGATCCGGGCTGGGTGGTGTTCCCCGGCATCGGCCGGCTGCTGCCGCGCTCGCAGGCGGTGTTCGACAACACCGGCATCCGCCGCGAGGTGGCGCAAGCGGTCGACGATCGGTTGCTGGCGGAGTTGCGCAGCACCCGCGATACCGACCGACTGGTGCTGGCCCTCACGACCAATCTCGACTTCGGCCGGCTGCAGGTGTTCGACATGGGCGCCGAGGCCACGAGGCCGGAGCCACACGAGCGGATCGTGGACGTGCTCATGGCCGCGACCGCCATTCCGGGCGCGTTCGCACCGGTCGAGATCGACGGGCACCTGCACGCGGACGGCGGCGCCGTCCAGGGCGTGCCCGGCATCGATCCGACCCGCCTTCCCGAGTTGGCCGACCGCTGGGCCGAGCGCCACCCGAACGAGCGGCTGCCGCTGATCCGCTTCTGGTTCGTCTTCAACAACCAACTGGGCCTGCAGCCGGAGCCGATCCGGCCCAGCTGGTTCGGCGTGATGTTCCGCAGCTATCAGACGATCAGCCAGACATCGTTTCGCGCCCCGGTGCAGACCAGCGTGCTCGCCGCCAAAGGGGCGGAGGCGACCGGCGCCCCTCCCTCGGAGGTCCGCTGGATCGCCATTCCGGAGACGTTCGTGCCGGTGACCGGCGGGCGCCCGTTCGACCCGCGGATCACCAACGCGCTCGCCGATCTGGGCCGGGCTGTCGCCGAAGCCCCCGACGGCGGCTGGCGCAGCGACTTTCCGCGTTAGGGCAACGACGGAGTCGATGGAGCCGT
>JBMCMJ010000107.1:0-8507 GCA_048615135.1 Pseudomonadota bacterium | reverse complement strand
GCCAAGACACCTCGAACAAGTGTTTCACATGGCAGGCATGTGAGCGTCCAGGCGCCGGCCGGCGCGGCGGCTCGCCGCGTCCGGGGGCGCGCGTCCACGGCGCGCCCCGCAACTCGAAGGTAGGTAGCCCAGCGCAAAATTCTACTCCGAGGCAAGGTTCGCGGGCCACGCCACGCCGCGCCGCTCGGCCGCCGCCCGCAGCGCACCCAGGATACCCGGATAGAGTTCGACCCCCTCGGCGAGTGCCTGTCGCTTGCGCGCCAAGGCCGCCTGGCCCGGCAGGCGCACCGCGTCCACGCCCGGCCGCGGCGGATTGGTGCGCACGGCCTCGGCGAGCCAGGCGGTCTGGCGCAGGAACGCCTCGCGCCCGGCAAAGCGTTCGGGGTCGATCACCTGGACGAACACCGAGGCCCCCCAGCGGTCGGCCCCGTCGGCCCGGCCGAAGCCGGCCAGCGCCTGGGTCATCACCTCGACCCACAGGCCCAGGGCCGTGCCCTTGTGACCGTGGTCGAGCCCACCGATCGGCAGGATGGTGCCCGGCGGGTCGGTCTCGAAAACCTTCGGATCGTCGCTCGGTCGGCCTTCACCGTCGAGCAGCCAGGGATGCGCAAAGCGCTTGCCCTCCTTCGCCAGCCGCCCCGACAGCCCGTTGGTCGTGATCGACGTGCTGACGTCGATCAGGATCGGCTCCTCGTCGGTCGGGATGCCGATGCCGACCGGGTTCGGGGTCATCACCGCCCGCCGGCCGCCGAACGGGGCGACGCTCGCGACCGACGGGTCCGAACTCAGCACCATGGCCAGCATACCGTGCCGCGTCGCCCGCTCGAGGAAGGTGGCAAGGCAGGCGATGTGGTGCGAGCGGCGGATCGAGATGCCGACCACGCCGTGGTCCCGCGCCCGCTCGACCGCGAGGTCGATCGCCTTCGCCGTGAGCCAAACCCCGGGCAGATAGCGGCCGTCCCAGACCACGCTCGTACCTTGATCGGCGATGACCTCGACGTCGCCCTCGGCGGTCATCCGTCCGTCGTCGAGGGCCGCGAGATAGCCCGGCAGCAGGTTGAGGCCGTGGGTCGTGTGGCCCATCAGGTCGGCCTCGACCAGAAGCTCCGCGACGATTGCCGCTTTTTCGGGCGGCAGTGCCGCCCGTTCCAGCAGGGCGCGGGCGAGCCCGATCAGGGTCGAAGCGTCGGGGCGTGGGGACATGGTCGGCGGGTTCCTCGGCTCGGGGGGCGAAGGGGTGCCCCGTTTGCTACCGTTGTCGCAGGCTGCCCGCGTCGGCGAGGCTTGTGAACCACCCGACATGGCGCGCATGTTGCAAAGCGGAGATGCAGGGCGGGGGGCACAGGAGGACACCACCGGATGGAGCCGCGTCCGTTCTTCAACGAAATGTACGAGGCCGACGGCAGCGTGCGGCCGAGCTATGCCGGCGTGGCCCGTTGGCTCGATGCCACGCCCGCCGAACTCATCGACTTGAAGCGCCGCGAGGCGGAGTTCCTGTTCCGCCGCATCGGCATCACCTTCGCCGTCTACGGCGCCGGCGCCGATCCCGAGCGGATCATCCCCTTCGATATCGTCCCCCGGGTCATCGCCGCCGACGAATGGGATCTGTTGGCCCGCGGTCTCGAGCAGCGGGTGCGGGCGCTGAACGCCTTTCTCCACGACGTCTACCACGAGCGCGAGATCTGCCGTGCCGGCGTGATCCCCGAGGCGCAGATCCTGCAGAACCCGTGCTACCAGCCGGCCATGCAGGGGCTTCACCTGCCGCACCGGGTCTACTCGGTGATCGCCGGCATCGACGTCGTGCGCACCGGCCCGACCGAGTTCTACGTGCTGGAGGACAATCTGCGCACCCCCTCCGGGGTCTCCTACATGCTGGAGAACCGCGAGATGATGATGCGCCTATTCCCCGAACTGTGCGCCCGCCACGCGCCGCTGCCGATCGACCACTACCCGGACGCGCTGCTCGCGACGCTGCGCTCGCTCGCACCCGCGCACTGCAACGGCGAGCCGACCGTCGCCGTGCTCACCCCGGGCCTCTTCAACAGCGCCTATTTCGAGCACGCCTATCTCGCCGACCGGATGGGGGTCGAGCTGGTCGAGGGGCAGGATCTGTTCGTCGAGGACGATCAGGTGTTCATGCGCACGACCGAAGGGCCGAAGCGGATCGACGTGCTCTACCGGCGGATCGACGACGACTTCCTCGACCCGGAGGCCTTCGATCCCGCTTCGGTGCTGGGCGTGAAAGGCCTGATGCGCGCCTACCGCAAGGGCCGGGTCGGGCTCGCCAACGCGGTCGGCACGGGCGTCGCCGACGACAAGGCGACCTACATCCACGTGCCGAAAATGGTCGAGTTCTACCTCGGCGAAACGCCGATCCTCAACAACGTGCCGACCCACGACTGCAGCGATCCCCGGGTGTTGCGCTACGTGCTGGAGCACCTGGACGAACTGGTGGTCAAGGAGGTGCAGGGCTCGGGCGGCTACGGCATGCTGATCGGCCCGGCGGCGAGTGCCGCCGAGCGCGAGGCCTTCGCCGCGAAGCTGAAAGCCCATCCCGAGGCCTACATCGCCCAGCCGACCCTGGCGCTGAGCGCCTCGCCCACGTTCGTTGCCGGCGGGGTGGCGCCGCGGCACATCGACCTGCGGCCCTTCGTGCTGTCGGGCGACACGATCACCATCGTGCCGGGCGGGCTGACCCGGGTGGCGCTGCCGGAGGGCTCGCTCGTGGTCAATTCGAGCCAGGGCGGCGGGACCAAGGACACCTGGGTCCTGCCGCAGGCCACGGTTTTCGGAGGATGAGGCGATGCTGAGCCGGGTCGCCGATCATCTGTTCTGGCTGGGTCGCTACGCCGAGCGGGCGGAGAACACGGCCCGGCTGGTGGACGTCACCTTCAGGCTCGCGAGCCTGCCCGACGGTCAGCCGAAGAGCGGCGAGGGCAGTGCCTGGCACTCGGCGATCGTCAGCGCCGGGTGCCGCGAGAGCTACTACGCCATGACCGACACGGCCGAGGCCGACGCGGCGATCAACCATCTCGTGTTCGACCGCGCCAATCCGTCGAGCCTCGTCAGCTGCATCGACGCGGCGCGGCGCAATGCCCGCACGGTGCGGACCGCCATCACCGCCACCTTGTGGGAAGCGCTCAACACCCTCTGGCTCGAGTTCGACCGCCGCGGCGCCCAGGCGGTCGCGCAGAACGACCTCGCCACCTTGCTCGACTGGGTCAAGTTTTCGTCGATGATGGTGCGTGGCGCCGCCACCGAAACCATGCTCCGCGGCGACGCCTACTGGTTTCTGCAACTCGGTACCTTCGTCGAGCGCGGCGACAACACGGCCCGCATCCTCGATGTCAAGTATCACGTGCTCCTGCCCGAGCACGCGCCGGTCGGTTCGGCCGTCGACTACTTCCAGTGGACCGCCCTGCTGCGCGCCATCTCGGCCAGCCGGGCCTACGGCTACGTCTTCCGCACGCCGGTGCAGGCGCGCAACGTCGCCGAACTCTGCATCCTGCGGCCCGAAATGCCCCGCTCGCTTCGGGCCTGCGCCTCGCAGACCGACCGCTATCTGGGCTATCTGGCGGAACTCTACGGCACCGAGCACCGCTGCCAGGAGATGGCCCGGGCCCGCAGCGACCGCCTCGCCGATTTGCGTGTCGACGACGTGTTCGCCCTCGGCATGCACGAGTTCCTGACGGACTACGTCGAGCACAACAACGCGCTGACGCAGGCGATCGTCGAGGCCTATCTCGGCTGACGCCGCCCCGGCCGGCGCGGGGCGCGGCTACTGCAGCGTCATGAGCGCGGAGGCGTGACAGTAGCGGGTCGGCTGCACCAGCCCGCTGGTCGCCACCTTCACGCTGTGCAACCGGCCGTCGATGTTGTCTTCCCAGAATTTCACGAACTTGGTCAGCACCGGAAATTTCGGCGCAATGTCGTAGTCCTGCCAGAGGAAGGTCTGGAGAACACCCGGATGGTCGGGCATGTGGTAGAGAATTTCGGCAGTCGTCAGTCGATAATCCTGCAGCATCAAGGTCATTTCGCGCATCGAAGCCCCCGCCTCACGCAATCAACCCTCTTTCCGCGATAAATTCGACTGGGGTTGCTTGGCAAGGTAGAAAAAGTCGCAAGGCGAATTTTGTTGGCACTCGTCTCCGGCGACTGACAACAAATCGGCTCGTGATCAGTCCAGCCGGCCGTTGCCCGACAACAGGACGGCGATCGGGCGGCTCTGCGGGAACTGCGAGAGCAGGATCAGCAGGATCATGGTCAGCGGCACGCAGAGGAACATGCCGGCGACGCCCCAGATGCTGCCCCACACGGCGAGCGAGAGGATGATGACGAACGGACTGAGATTGAGGCTCGTGCCCATCAACCGCGGCTCGAGGATGTTGCCGATGGTGAACTGCAGCGCGGTGAGGAGGCCGCCGACCGTGAGGGTGGTTACCAAATCCGCGAACTGGGCGAGGGTCAGTACCGTCGGGAAGGTCACCGCCAGGATCGAGCCGATATTCGGGATGTAGTTCAACAAGAAGATGATCAGCGCCCAAAAGCTCGCGTAGTTGATCTCGAACAGCCACATCACCGCGTAGGACAGGGCGGCGGTGAGCGCGCTGACGAAGGTCTTGACCCGGATGTAGACTTCGATCCGCTCGATCGCACGGTCGATGGCCACGCGGGTGCGCTGGGCGCGCACCGGGTCCTCGTGCAGCACCTCGAGCTTGCGCTGGATCGCCTGCTGCTCGAGCAGCAGAAAGCCGACGTAGAGCAGCACGAGCATCGTATTGCCGGCGAGCGCGGTGAGCGCGCCGGCCAGTTGGGTCACGATCTCGTTGACGTGGATCTGGTCGAGAACGTCGTTCACCAACTCCGGCACGTCGACCCCGAGCACCGTGCCGAGCTGCGGCAGCGCCGCCTGCAGGCTGTCGCGATAGCCGGGCGCGGCGGCAGCGATCTGCGCGACGTTGTCCGCGACCACCTGGACGATCACCAGGATCATCCAGACCGCCACCAGCACGGCGAATACCAAGGCGACGCCATAGGGCAGGGCCGCCCGGCGGTACATCAGCCAGCGCGACATCCGCACGAGTTGGGTCGCCACCGCGTTGACGAAGGCCCAGACGAGGATCGCGACCGCGAGCGGCACCAGCACGTCGCGGCCGAGCACCAGCACCGAACCGACGGCTACCGCCACCAGCAACCAGAGGGCGGACAGGATCGGCTGGAGGTCTGGCAGGGGGGGCTCGCGCATGGCGGCCGCATCCTGCCGCCTTCGCCCCGTAGCGCAACGAAAAACCTTGCTCGCCGCCGCGACGGCTCGGGCTCGAAGGGGCGGGTGCTGGAACCTCGCCGGCTTCTTGACCGTTGGTTCGCGGTCAACCCCATTCGCGCCCGGCTGCCGTCGGGGCGAACCGAACGGAGATGGACCATGCTGCAACTCGCCCTTGCCTTTTTGGTGCTGGCCCTGATTGCCGGCGTGCTCGGGTTCGGCGGCCTGATGACCGCCGCCGTCGATATCGCCCAGATCCTGTTCTTCCTCTTCCTGGTGCTGTTCGCGATCAGCTTGGTCGTGCACACGGTGCGCGGGCGCCCGCCGCCGGTGTGAGGCAGGGTCAGTCGACGAAGGACAGCTTCGGCCCGACCGGCACGATGCCGGTCGGGTTGAGCGCTGTGTGGCTCACGTAGTAGTGTCGCTTGATGTGGTCGAAGTCGGTCGTGTCGCCGAAGCCGGTCAGCGCATGGAGGCGCGCCAGATAGGCCTGCAGTCGCGGATAATCGACGATCCGCCGCAGGTTGCACTTGAAGTGGCCGACATAAACCGGATCGAAGCGCACGAGCGTCGTCCAGAGACGGATGTCGGCTTCCGTCAGTTGCTCGCCCACCAGGAACGTCCGCGTGGCAAGGTGCGCCTCCAACTCGTCGAGGCAGGCGAACAGGGCGGTCACCGCCTCGTCATAGGCCGCTTGGCTCGTGGCGAACCCCGCCCGGTAGACGCCGTTGTTGACGTCCTCGTAGATCCGCGCGTTCCACCGATCGATCTGTGCGCGCAGGGCCGTGGGATAGAAGTCGCCGGCCGCCGCCCCGACGTCGTCGAAGGCGCGGGTCAGCATGCGGATGATCTCCGCCGATTCGTTGTTGACGATCGTCTCGCGCCGCCGGTCCCAAAGCACCGGCACCGTGACGCGCCCGCAACAGCGGGGATCGGCCCGGGTGTAGAGTTCGTGCAGGTGGCCGAGGCCATAGAGCCGGTCGCCGGTGGCACCGGCCGTCCGCGCGAAGCTCCAGCCTTCCTCCGCCATGTGCCAGTGCACCACCGAGACGCCGATCAGCGACTCCAGTCCCTTCAGGCGCCGCACGATCAGGGTGCGATGCGCCCAGGGGCAGGCGAGCGACACGTAGAGGTGATAGCGGTCGGGCTCGGCCGCGAAGCCGCCCTCGCCGCTCGGGCCCGGCCGACCGTCGGCCGTGACCCAATGGCGAAAGCGGCTCTCCTGGCGGACGAAACGGCCGCCGGTCGCGTCCGTATCGTAGCCGCGATCGTGCCAGACGCCGTCGACCAGCAGCCCCATGCTCGGCCTAGCCCGCGAGCTTCTTGGTGAGCCCCGCGACGTGGGACCCCTGGAAGCGGGCGAGCGACAGTTCCTTCGCGGTCGGCTGGCGCGACCCGTCCGGGCCGGCGATGGTGCTGGCGCCGTAGGGCGAACCGCCGCGCACCTCGGACAAGTCGGTCAACTCCGGCGCCGCGTACGGCAGGCCCACCACCACCATGCCCTGGTGCAGGAGCGTGTTGTGGAAGCTCGTGATGGTCGTCTCGTTGCCGCCGCCGGTCGCCGTCGAGACGAACACGCTGCCGACCTTGCCGATCAGCGCGCCCTTGGCCCAAAGGCCGCCCGTCTGGTCGAGGAAGTTGCGCATCTGCGCCGCCATGTTGCCGAAGCGGGTCGGCGTGCCGAAGATGATGCCGTCGTAGTCGGCCAACTCGCCCGGCTCCGCGAGCGGTGCTTCCTGGTCGAGCTTGTAGTGGAACTGCTCGGCCACTTCCGCCGGCACCAGTTCGGGCACGCGCTTCACCGTCACGTCGACGCCGTCGACCGAGCCCGCACCCTCGGCCACGGCGCGGGCCATCGTCTCGATGTGCCCCCAACTCGAGTAATACAGTACCAGCAGCTTGGCCATCGCCCACCTCCGCACGAAAACGTTACGCTGGTCATCATGGCAGGGATCCGCCGCGAGACGATCCCCGAGCCGCGAAAAGAGCGTATCGTTGGCGGAAACGACGCCGGGGGCCGTTCCATGACACCCATCGTTCGCCGCTACGCCGGCGCGCCTGCAGCGGCGCTGCGCCTCGTGCTGCAGGGCCTCGCGCTCGCCGCCGTGCTGGTGCCGATCGCCTTCGTCGGGCTCGGCCTCGCCCGCGCGCTCGGCGCCGTGCTGCTCGCCGCGGCCCTGGCCTTCGCCCTGCTGCCCGGCTGGCCCGAGGCCGCGACCCGCTACGCCCAGGCGTTGGGCCTCGCCCTCGGCGCGGGCGTCCTGCTCCTGCACCCGCTCGAAGGCGTGGTCTCGGCCCCGACCGTCGTCATGGTGGTCCTCGGCTGGATGGCCCTGGTCGCCGCCGTGGTCGCGGTTCGCGCGCGCAACGACGCCGCCTCGTTCGCCGCGGTCGGGCCGATGGTGATGGTCTTCTTGATCCTGACCGGCTGGGTCTGCGGCCGCTTCTGGCTGCTCGGCACCTTCGTCGGTGCCGCGCTTTGGCTCGCGGCGCGCGTGGTCGCGTCCGCGGGCGGGGTCAGCCGGGCCGCACCACCTCCAGCGCCACCCGCTGGCCGTCGATGACGACCTTGCCCTGGTGCTCGAAATTGACGGTGATCCGCCCGTTGATCGCCGTCTGCACCTGACCCGTGCCCCACTCCGGATGATCCGGGTGGCGGACCAGGGTGCCTGGAACGTAGGTGGATTCCAGCATCGTGTTTCCCCCTTCTCGGCGTGCGCTCGGGCCTTCAGTCAATCTTAAGAGCTGTGAGGCAGCGTGGCTCCATCCAATCGCTGCCACCGGAGAGGCCGGGGCGCGCAAGAGGAGCCGCCACCGATGGACGAGCTGCTGAGCGAATTCCTGACCGAGAGCTTCGAAAACCTCGCGATGCTCGACGTCGAGTTGGTCAAGCTGGAGCAGAATCCGAACGATCCCGATCTCCTCGGCAGCATCTTCCGGACCGCGCACACCATCAAGGGCACCTGCGGCTTTCTCGGCCTGCCGCGACTGGAAGCGGTCGCCCATTCCGCCGAAAACGTGCTGGGCCGCGTTCGCGACGGCGAAATCGCGCTGACGCCGGCCGCCGTCACCCTGGTCCTGCAGGCCCTCGACCGCATCAAGTTCATCCTCGACCAGCTCGAGGCGACCGAGGCGGAGCCGCCCGGCGACGACGCCGCTCTGATCGCGGCCCTCAACCGCGCGGCCGACGGCGAGATGCCCGAGCCGGACGAAGCGGCATCCGTCGCCGTCGAAGCGGCGGAGC
>JBMCMJ010000106.1:0-8623 GCA_048615135.1 Pseudomonadota bacterium | reverse complement strand
GAGATCGATCTTGTTGACCACGATCAGATCGGCGCCGGCGAACAGGTCCGGGTACTTCAGGGGATTGTCGTCGCCATCGATGACCGAGGCGACGACGATCCGGCGGGCCTCGCCGAGATCGAAACCGCGCGGACCGTCCAGGTTGCCGTCGTTCTCGACGAACAGGACACCGCCGAGCGGCAGGGCCAGTCGATCGAGGGCGCGACTGACCATGTCGGCGTCGAGCTGGGAGCACGTGCCGCTGTCGAGTTGCACGGCCGCCACCCCGGTCGCCCGGATGCGCTCCGCGTCGATCTCGTTCGTATGGTTTCCCTCGATCACGGCCACCGGCAGGCGGCGCGCGAGCCGCTTCAGGGTCGCCAGCAGCAGGCTCGTCTTGCCGGCACCGGGGCTCGACACGAGGTTGAGCACGAGCGTCCCTGCCGCCTGCAGTCGGCTCCGGTTGCCGGCGGCGAGGCGGTCGTTCCTGGCGCGCAGACCCATCTCCAGATCGAAGATCCGCATGTTTTCGCCGTCGTTCAGGCCGGGCGGCCTGGCGGACCCGTGGGTTTCGGACATCACACGACCTCCCCGTTGTCGATCATCCCGTTGGCCCCGCTGGTGACAGAGGGGTTGTCGCCGCTGCAGGCGGCCGGATCGATGCGGCGGATCGGTGCATCCTCGTGGATGCGCACGTGCGCGATCAGCACCGCGACGGCGGTGTTGGGGCGGTTGAGTTCATGCATCGGAGCCTGCTCCCGCGGCCGCCGATCGCACGTTTCTCGGACCTACCTCCCCGACGACGACTGCAAAGCACTGCATGCCGTCCTCCCGGCCGGTTGACGGCGCCTCCTGCCGCGACCCGACCCCGGATGGTTTTCTGACCATCCAGCATGCGCCAATTCGGCGAAAATTGCGCTCGTCCATTCGGCTAGTCGGTTGCTTGCCCCGTCAGCGCCGACAGCCGAGCCTGCCAGCTCGGCCCTGCCTCGATGCGGACTTCACGATGCGCCGCATCGACGGTGCGCAGACCGATCTCCAGCCGATCGGCAAACGCCCCTTCCGGCAGGCGTTCCGGCCATTCGATCAGCAGGGCAGCCCGGTCGAGCGCCTCCTCGAGGCCGAGTTCGTCGACCTCGGCCGGGTCCGCCAAGCGGTAGAGATCGACGTGCCAAACGGAACACGCCGGCAGGTCATAAATCTGCACGAGGGTGAAGGTGGGGCTGGGGACCTCGATCGCGGCGCCTGCCAGCGAGCGCAGGCAGGCGCGGGCCAGCGTCGACTTGCCGGCCCCGAGATCGCCCCGCAGGCCGACGACGTCCCCGGGCCGGAGCACCGAGGCGAGGCGCGCGCCGAGTGCCGCGGTCGCGCCCTCGCCTTCGAGAACGACCGGCTCAGTAGCGATAGGCTTCGGGCTTGAAGGGCCCATCGACCTCGACACCGATGTACGACGCCTGATCCGGGCGCAGCTTGGTCAGCTTCACGCCGAGCTTGTCCAGGTGCAGTGTCGCCACCTTCTCGTCGAGGTGCTTCGGCAGCACGTAGACCTTGCGCTCGTAGCGCTCCGGGTGGTTCCAGAGCTCGATCTGCGCCAGCACCTGGTTGGTGAAGCTCGCACTCATCACGAAGCTCGGATGCCCGGTGGCGCAGCCGAGGTTCACCAGTCGCCCTTTGGCCAGCACGATGAGCTTCTTGCCGTCGGGGAACTCGACCTCGTCGACCTGCGGCTTGATCTCGGTCCACTTCATGTTCTGCAGGTCGGCGACGCGGATCTCGTTGTCGAAGTGGCCGATGTTGCAGACGATCGCGCCGTCCTTCATCTCCCGCATATGGTCGAGGGTGATGATGTCCTTGTTGCCGGTGGCGGTGACGAAGATGTCGCCGATCGGTGCCGCATCCTCCATGGTCACCACCTGGAAGCCTTCCATGGCGGCCTGCAGGGCGCAGATCGGGTCGATCTCGGTGACGATGACGCGCGCCCCCTGCGAGCGCAGGCTCTCGGCCGAGCCCTTGCCCACGTCACCGAAGCCGGCGACCACCGCGGTCTTGCCGGCGAGCATCACCGAGGTGGCGCGCTTGATGCCGTCGACGAGGCTCTCGCGGCAGCCGTAGAGGTTGTCGAACTTCGACTTGGTGACGCTGTCGTTGACGTTGATGGCGGGGCACATCAGCGTGCCGGCCTTGGCCATCTCGTACAGGCGATGCACGCCCGTCGTCGTCTCCTCGGAGATGCCGCGGACGTCGGCCATGAGGTCCTTGTACTCGTTGTGCATCATCAGCGTCAAATCGCCGCCGTCGTCGAGGATCATGTTGGGCCGCCAGTCGGGATGGCCCTCGATCGTCTGGCGGATGCACCAGTCGTACTCCTCTTCCGTCTCGCCCTTCCAGGCGAACACGGGGATGCCGAGATCGGCCACGGCCGCCGCCGCCTGATCCTGGGTGGAGAAGATATTGCACGACGACCAGCGGACCGACGCACCCAGGTGGACCAGGGTCTTGATCAGCACCGCGGTTTCGATGGTCATGTGCAGGCAGCCGGCGATCCGCGCCCCGCGCAGCGGCTGGCTCGGGCCGAATTCCTCGCGCAGCGCCATCAGGCCGGGCATCTCGCGCTCGGCGAGGGCGATCTCCTTGTGCCCCCAGGCGGCCAGCGAAACGTCCTTGACCTTGTAGTCCTCGGCCATCGTCGATCCTCGATTTGCGGAAGGCTGAGCGGGTTAAACACGAGCCGTCCGGCGCTCGCAAGCCGACGGCTGCCCGAACCGCCCCTCGGCGTACGCGGGACCGTCGCCGCAGGATCACCCCTGCTCGTGAAAACCCGCCTCGACCAGGGCGCGCAGCGCCTCCAGCGCCGCCACGGCATCATCCCCCTCGGTCTCGATCAAAAGGATGGTGCCCGGTCCGGCGCCCAGCATCATGAGGTCCATGATGGAGGTGCCGTCCACGACGAGATCGGCCCGGCGCACCCGGATCTCGCAGGCAAAGCCCTGGGCCGTCTTGGCGAACAGCGCCGCCGCCCGGGCATGCAGGCCGCGGCGGTTGCGGATCGGCACCTCGGCGACGCAGCGCGCACCCTCCCCGCCCCCGGGCTGCAAGGTTTCAGCCCTTGCCCACGTCGAGCAGGGCGCTCGCGACGGCGATGTACTTGCGTCCGGCGTCCTGCGCCTGCCTGACCGCCTCGTCCACCCCGACGCTGCGGCGGACCTCGGCGAGCTTGATCAGCATCGGCAGGTTCATGCCGGCGATCACTTCGATCCGCCCACGCTCCATGCCGGAAATGGCAAGGTTGGAGGGTGTGCCGCCGAACATGTCGGTAACGAGCACGGCTCCATCCCCACTGTCGACGTCCTTGGCGGCCGCCAGGATGTCGGCGCGGCGCTGCTCCATGTCGTCGTCGGGCCCGATGCAGACCGCGCGAACCTGTTCCTGCGGCCCGACCACGTGCTCCATGGCGGCGATGAACTCGAGCGCGAGACGCCCGTGGGTGACGAGAACGAGACCGATCAAGACGTCGTCTCCAGCTTGCGTGGGGGGCCGTCGAGGTCGTGGACGAGCCCCTGCTCGCGATGACGAACGCCCACGTTCCAGCCCTGGCCCGCGAGCCGCGCCGCCAGGGTCTCGGCCAGATAGACCGACCGGTGCTTGCCGCCGGTGCAGCCGAACGCGACGGTCAGATAACTCTTGCCCTCGTCCCGATAGGCCGGAAGCAGGCAATCGAGCAGCCCGTAGAGATGACCGAGAAACGGCTCGAGCCGCGCATCCTGGCGAATGAACGCCTGCACCTCGGGATCGAGCCCGGTCAACGGGCGCAACTCCGGCTGCCAATGCGGGTTCGAGAGGAAACGAACGTCGAGCACCAGATCCGCCTCGCGCGGCACGCCGATCTTGTAGGAAAACGACACGATCTCGATCCGCAACCCCTCGCCGGCACCGTCGGCGAAGCGCTGCATGATCGACCGTCGCAGATCGTGCACCGAGAATCGGGTCGTGTCGATGTGCACGTCGGCCACACGTTCGAGGCCCGCCATCATCTCGCGTTCACGCGCGATCGCGTCGATCACCGGACGATCGGCGAGGGGATGGCGCCGTCGTGTTTCCGTGAAGCGCTGCACCATCACGTCGTCGTCGCAATCGAGAAAGACGACCTGCAGGTCCAGGTCGAGACGGCCGCGCAGCTCGGCGACGAGCGCCTCCGCCGAGTCGGCGTCGAATTGGCGCGAGCGGCTGTCGAGACCGATGGCGAGCGGCCGGGTGTCCGGGCCACGCGCATCGACCACGGTGCGGATCAGGCTGATCGGCAAATTATCGACCGCCTCGCAGCCGCAATCCTCGAGGGCCCCGAGGGCCGTGCTGCGGCCGGCGCCGGCGAGCCCGGTAACGATGACGACGCTGCCCATTTCCACTCCCCTTCGCCCGAAGACTTAGGAGCCCGGCACCGAAAACCAAAGACCGTCTTTCAAAGAGCGCGGACCTCGGCCGACCAGCCGCGATATGCCCGAGGACCGTGACCGTTCGGTGACGCTGGATGTCAGGCGGCGGCTTCGATGCCGGAGTGGCCGGTGAGCATGCGCCAGACGACCTTGGGATCGTCCAGCTGGCGCAGCCGCTCGCGGAGATTGGGATCGCGCAGGCGGCGGGCAATCTTGGCCAGGGTTTTCAGATGCACGGTATCCGCATCGTCGGGCACCAGCAGCACGAAGACGAGGTCGACCGGCTCGTCGTCGATGGCATCGAAGTCGACCGGCTCCGCGAGCCGCCAGAACAGCCCGGCGAGGCGTTCCATGCCCGCGAGCCGCGCATGGGGCAGGGCGACCCCGTGGCCGACACCCGTCGAGCCGAGCCGTTCGCGCTCGGTCAGGGCTGCGACCACCGTCGGCGGGTCGAGCGCGAAGGCGCGGGCCGCGGTGTTGGCGATCTCGCCGATCAGGTGGCGCTTGCTGTTGGCGCCGACACGGAGGCGGACATCGGCGGGATCCAGGACGTCGACGAGCTCAGGCATCATGCCCTCGATCAACGGATGACGGCGGACGGAGAGAAACGATCACGCGGCGCTCGCTTCGCGGACGCGAAGGAGATGCTCGAGCCGGGCGTCACCGGTCAGGACGGCGGGCGAGGTAAAGTGGATGGTCTGGAAACCCAAAGCCGCGCTCGCCGTCACGTTCGCCGCCGAATCGTCGATGAACAGAACGGAGGCCGGTTCTACGCCCATCCGATCCAACATCAACCGAAATATGGCCGCATCGGGCTTCTTCAAGCGGACCTCGCCGGACACCAGGATGTCGCGGAAGTGGCGCAGCCAGGGGAATCGGTCACGGGCGTGGTGGAACGTCTCCGCCGACCAATTGGTGAGGGCGTAGAGCGGCACCTGCCGATCCGCCAGCGCCTCCAGCACGGCAACCGTCTCGGGGATGTCGCCGGCGACCATCTCGGGCCATCGCTCGGCGTAGGCATGGATCAGGGCCGTATGCTCGGGATGCCGCGCGACGGCTTCGTCGATCGCCTCCGCCCAGCTGCGCCCGGCATCCTGGGCCGCGTTCCACTCCGGCGAGCAGACCTCCTGGAGGAACCACTCGACGAAGGACTCGTCGTCGACCAGCTTGCGATACAAATGGCGCGGGTTCCAGTCGATCAGCACGCCGCCGAGATCGAACAGGACGACCTCCGGCGGGGTCACGGCATCGAGTTGCATGGGCAACGGTCCAAACGTGTCACGAGCGGTCGAAACACCACGCCCGCATGGGTTGGGTGAACCGGCGGCCCTGGGGATCCGGCTCGCCGAGCGCCTCGAAACGAGCGGGCCAACCGGCGCCGATCGCCTCCACGGCCGCACGCCGCGCGCCGTCGACCGCCAACCAACCGGCAATCTCCGCGTCGAGGTCGCGTACAACGATGTCATACGCGTAGTCGATCGATGTTGCGAGTGCGAAATGGGCCGGCGTGATCGCCGCGAGCGCCGCCTGGGCGGCGAGCCGCACCTCGGTTTCGTCGTCCACCGGCTGCATGAAGGCGAAATAGCTGCCCTCGGGCAGCGGCTCGGCGACGTAGAGGCGCCCGCCGGGCCGGACGACGCGGCCCAGTTCGACCAGCGCCGCGGCCGGGTCGGGGAAATGGTGCAGGCTGTTGAAGACGATGCCCACATCCAGGCTCGCCTCGGGCAACGGCAGGCGCTCGGCCGTGGCGGCGGCGACCAGAACCCTGCCCTCGCTTGCCCTGCGGGCCGCCGCGAGCGCGTTCGCTTGCGGATCGAAGCCGAGGACGAGGCCCGCCTCGCGGGCGAGCCAGCGGGCCAGCCCGCCCCGCCCGCACCCGACGTCGGCGACCACCCGCCCGGCCAAAGGTACCGTCTCGCGGATGACCTCGGTGTGTCGACGCTTCTCCAAGGGGACCACCTCGCCGGTTGTGCTCGCCCGGCGATGTCCTAGCCTGGAACGACGATACGAGAAAGGAGCCGACGTGCGCGGCAAGGACGTGATGCTGCTTCTCCTGACCCTGCTGGCCGTGGCGGCGGCCGCGGCGGCGTATCTGACATGGCAGATGGAGGGCGAGGTCGGTCTGCACGGCTGGATCGCCTTCGGCGTCGGCGCCGGGCTGACCCTGGCCCTGCTCGCCGGCCTCCTGGCGCTGATGTTCCATTCGCACCGCAAGGGCTACGACGACGACGCGGGTCACCTCTGACGACGAGGCTTGACGCGGGGCGGCCGCCGGGTCTGATCGAGCGGACCATCGGCGAAGGACACATGCCCATGTCGAGCCTGCCCGCCTCGGTTCCCTATCTCGTGATCGGTGCCGGCATGCACGGCCTGTCGACCGCCTGGCACCTCGCCATGGCCCTGGAGGCCAAGGGCAAGGGCCGGGGCAGCGACGTGCTGGTGATCGACAAGACGGCTCCGGGCGCGGGTGCTACCGGCATCGCCTGTGGCTGCGTGCGCAACCTCTACATGACCCGCGCGCTGCACCCGATCCTGCGTCATTCGGTCGACGTGTGGCAGAGCGATCCCATCACCTTCGGCTTCCAGCAGGTGGGCTACGTCTCGGCCGGCGAGGCCAATCAGCTCGCCGACTACGAGGCGATGGTGGAAAGCCACAACGCCTGCGGCTACGCCTCCGATCTGCGCACAGGGAAGGACGCCCGCGCCTTCCTTCGGGCCCTTTGGCCCGATTTCAAGACCGACGGGATCGAGGTGGTCCTGCACGAAAAGCCGTCCGGCTACGCCGGGACGCGGCAAGCGGTCCGGGGCCTCGCCGAGAAGTGCACCGCCCGCGGGGTGCGGATCGAGCCCGGCGTCGAGGTCACGGGCTACGACGTCACGGGCGGCCGTGTGGCCGCCGTTCGCACCAACCGGGGCGCCGTCCGCGCCGACTGCGTGATCCTCTGCGTCGGCGCCTGGGTCGGCCGCCATTGGGACTGGCTCGGCGAGCCCCCGACCCTCGCCAAACGCTACGCCGACGGCACCGTGGTCGAGGACGCCGACATGTGGACCTACTGGCGGCTGCGCGAGGGCGAGGTCTACGTCGACCGCCCCTACCGCACCGCCGACGACCGCAACCCGCCCGTGCTGCACGTCGAACTGCTGGACACCCCGGTCCTCCACCCCGAGACCGGCGCCGTGCTGGACGAAAGCCTCTACGTCTACTTCAAGGACGGTGCCGAGCGGATGGACCGGCCGGGGGTGCAGGGCGGCGGCGTGCCGATCCGCCTCGGTAACACCGCCGAACTCGAGCCCTACGGCCACGCCAACGACCGCTACCAGGCCGAGCCCGAATTCGCCGACATCCTGTGCGCCGCGATGGGCCAGTTGATGACCCGCTTCGAGGGCTGCCGCACGCACTTCCGCGAACGCCGCAACGGCGGCATCGGCGCCTTCACCCCCGACAACATCCCGATCTTCGACTGGCTCCGCGACAACCTCTACCTGATCGCCGACAGCAACCATGGCTTCAAGATGATCGGCGTCGGCAAGCTCGTGGCCGAACACCTGACCAGCAGCATGGTGCCGAAAGACCTTGCCCCCTTCGCTCTCGCCCGCTTCGCCCAAGGCGGCACGTTTGGCCGCCACAACACGAAGAGCCCCTGGGTTTAGGCGGGGAAGGGGAAGGCCAGGGGGCTTTTGGCCCCCTGGGACCCCCGCGCGACGGCGCTGCCGTCGCGACTTCGAACGTGGCAGCGGCAACGCCGCTGCCGGGGGGTCCGAGGGGGGACCATCAAGTCCCCCCTCGCTTTCGCCCTTCGAGCAGACGCGAGAGCGCCGCCGGCACCTCGCCGCCCTTCGCCAGCCCCAAGGCCTCGCACTCCCACACCACATGGACCTCCAGACCCATCGCCTCCAGGGCTTCGACCTTGCGCGCGTCGCGCGCCTTGTTCGCCGCCAGCTTGGCCTGCCAGAAGGCGCGGTTGCGCTTGGGCAGGGTGGCGCGGGGGCAGCCTTGGTGGGCGTGCCAGAAGCAGCCGTGGACGAACAGCGCCCAGCCCTGTCGCCGGTTGGCAAGGTCCGGGCGGCCCGGCAGGGTTCGGGGCGCGATGCGGTAGGCGAGCCCGTGGGCGCGCAGCCACGCGCGGACGATCAGTTCGGCCTTGGTTCCCTGTGTCCGCTGCCGCCGCATCCGCGCGGCCGTCGCCGCATCGCTCGGCGGCGGGGGCTTCACG
>JBMCMJ010000105.1:0-8640 GCA_048615135.1 Pseudomonadota bacterium | reverse complement strand
TGTGGAAGGAAGCGCAGGGGGACTTCATGGTCCCCCTGCAACCCCCGGCGACGGCCACGGCCGTCGCCACTTGCGGGCGCGAGATCGCCGAAACCGTTCGGCAGCGCGGCCCTCGACGGCCGGGGCTGATCAGGTCCGGGCCGAGCCCACGAGGTCGGCCCGCGCGCCGACCTTCAGCGCCGCGGTCTCGCCCTCCCTCAGCCGCGGAACGGCGTTCTGGCCGAACATCGGCTTCTTGAGGATCGGGTGCAGGCGCATCTGCCGCAGGACGGCGAGCGGCTGGTCGCCGTGCGGCTCGCCCGTCTCCTGGTCGATGGTGGTGACGATGCAGCGCTCGCACGGCTTGACGAGGTCGAGCACCGCCCCGCCCTCGACCACCAGCCGGTCGTGGTCGTCCTCCGCCCAAGGCGGCATATCCGCCAGCACGATGTTCGGCCGGAAGCGGTCCATGCCGACCGTGTCCGCGCCCCGCTCCAGCAACCACTCGTCGATCAGCACGAGGCTCGACTCGTTGGTGACCAGCACCGGAAAGCCGTCGGCGAAGGCGGTCTCGGCGCCGGGCGGCGCCACGCTCGGATCGCACGGGCGGTGCGCGTTTGGCCCGAAGCGCACCAAGTGGACGGGCACGCCGAGGGCGGCGCCCAGGGCCTCGTCGAGCGCAGGATCGAGCCGCTCCGCCGTCACCTCGTCGCCCCAGACGCGCACCGGCATCGACTCGCCGCCGCCCTGTGGCACGTCCAGCCGTCGGCCCTCGATCTGCAGACGCAGGCTGCCGTCGGCGCCGAGGCTGCAATGGAGGCGGGCGAGTGCCGGATGCTCGCGCTGGGTCAGCACCCGCCCACTCGGCGTCACGATGGCGTGGCGCCGGTCGTGGGCGAGGCCCTGCCGTTCGAGCAGCGCGGTCGCGAGCGGCACCGCGGCACAGCCCTTGACGGGGTAGACGTAGAGCCCGGCGATGCGCCCGGTGACGTCCGCCATGCGGCTAGACCAGACGGCCGACGCGGTCGAGCGAGGCCGGCCGGGGGATACCGTAGCGCTCCAGCGCGGGTGCGACGATCCGCTCCACCTCGGCGCGGCCCAGCTCGTCCATCAGCGCACAGGGCGCCTTCGCCAGCTTCAGGGCCTCGCGGGCGCCGTGGTCGATCACCGCAGGCTCGGCCACCCCCTCGTCGAGTGCCTGCAGGGTCGGCAAAAACGCGCCGAGGCGCAGCCGGTCGGCGATCGCCCGCGCCCGCTCGGCCGGAATGTCGCCCGGCTGCTCGATCGTCCACTTGCCGTCGGCATCGCCGATCTGCGCCATGCTCTCGGCCGGCGCGTAGAAGTCGCCGAGCGGGGCGAGGTTGCGGATGGCGTGCAGGTTGATGCGCGGCTTGATGATGTTCATCACGAAGAACGGGCCGGCCGCGGCACCGAGCGCGTCCTTGGCGACGGCGTCGATCTCGCCGGTGGTGCCGAGCCCTTCGTCCAGGCAGCGCGCCGCCTCGTTGGTGTAGGGGCAGAAGAAACGGTTGATGGCGAAGCCGTACTGGTCCTGGCAGGGCAGGGGATCCTTGCCGGTCGCCTTGCAGAAGGCGATCGCCGCCTCGATGACCGCGTCGCTGGTCCCCTCGCCCTTCACCACCTCGACGATCGGGTTGATCTGCGCCGGGCTGAAATAGTGCAGGCCCAAGAAGCGCTCGGGATGGCTCATGTGCGCCTGCAGGTCGCTCACCCGGAGACAGCTCGTATTGGTCGCAACGAGGCAGTCGGGGCGGAGCACGTCCGACAAGGAGCGAAACAGCCGCGCCTTCAGGTCGAAGTCCTCGAACACGGCCTCGATGACGAGATCGCAGTCGGCGAGGTCCTCGACGTCGTCGGCGCCCTGGATGCGTTCGGCGGCGGCGGTGGCCTCGTCCTGGCCGATCCGGCCCTTCTCCGCCTGCCGCGCGAAGAACGTCCCGGCGGCCTCCTTGGCCTTGGCCAACGCGTTGGGTTGCGCGTCGACCAGGCGGACGGCGAGCCCATGGGCCGCACTCGCCATGGCGATGCCGCTGCCCATCGTGCCGGCCCCGACGATTCCGAGCTTGTGAACGGCCATTCGTGTCGCTCCTTTGTGCGCCCCCGCCGCAGGGTGGTAGACCGGCCGCGGACGCTGTCAAGCGCCGGGTCTGGCCCGGCGCGCCGACCGTCGTACATCTCCAGCCCAAGAACCGAGGAGAGGACCGTGATCGATCTCTACACCTGGGGAACCCCGAACGGCCGCAAGGTGTCCATCATGCTGGAGGAATTGGGGCTGCCCTACACCGTCCACCCCATCAACATCGGCAAGGACGAGCAGTTCGACCCGGCCTTTTTGAAGATCTCGCCCAACAACAAGATCCCGGCGATCGTCGACCGCGACACCGGCGTCTCGCTGATGGAATCGGGCGCCATCATGATCTACCTCGCGGAGAAGACCGGCCGGTTCCTCGCGGCCGATGGCCCGGCGCGCTGGGCGACGCTCGAATGGCTGATGTGGCAGATGGGCGGACTCGGGCCGATGCTCGGCCAAGTCCACCACTTCTCGAAGTTCAACCCCGGCAAGGCGCCCTACGCGGAGGAGCGCTACACCAAGGAGGCCGAGCGCCTCTACGGCGTGATGGATCGCCGGCTCGCCGAGCAGCCCTATCTCGCGGGCGAATATTCGATCGCCGACATGGCCAGCTGGCCGTGGATCTCGCGCTTCGAGTGGCAGGGGATCGACCTGCGTGCGTTCCCCAACGTCGAGCGCTGGTACCTGGAGATCGCCGACCGCCCGGCGGTGCAGCGCGGCTACGACGTGCCGAGCGTGCAGAACAGCATTCCGCGGCCCTGAGCCGCGCCGAACGAAGGGAGCGACGATGAACGTCATCAAGAAGCCCGGCTGGGCGCTGCCCGAACGGCTGGCGACGCCCGAGCACCTGTTCTTGAACCGGCGTGCGGCCCTCGGCCTCGCCGCCGGGGGCGTGGCGCTCGCGGCCATGCCCCGAACCGCCCGGAGTAGCGAGCTGCTGGCCGACCTCTACCCGGCACCGCAGAACGAGCGCTACACGCTCGATCGTCCCCTGACCGACGAAGCGCTCGCGACCTCCTACAACAATTTCTACGAGTTCGGCTCGCACAAGCAGATCGCCCGCGCCGCGCAGGCGCTGCCGATCCAGCCCTGGGAAGTGGTGATCGACGGTCTGGTCGAAGAGGAAATCCGCATGGACGCGGTCGACCTGATCCGCCGCTTCCCCTTGGAGGAGCGCCTCTACCGGCTGCGCTGCGTCGAGGCGTGGTCGATGGCCGTGCCCTGGACCGGGTTTCCGCTCGCCGCCCTGGTCGACTTCGCCCGGCCCCTGGGCGATGCCCGCTACCTGCGCATGGAAACCTTCGAGGACTCGTCCATCGCGCCCGGGCAGCGCCAGTTCTGGTATCCCTGGCCCTATGTCGAGGGGCTGACGCTGGCCGAGGCGACCAACGAGCTGGCCTTCATCGCCACCGGCCTCTACGGCAAGCCGATCCCGCGCCAGAACGGGGCGCCGCTGCGCTTGGCCGTGCCGTGGAAGTACGGCTTCAAGTCGATCAAGTCGATCGTCCGCTTCACCTTCACCGCCGAACGGCCGGTCAGCTTCTGGGAGGAGCTGCAGGCGGCGGAATACGGCTTTTGGGCCAATGTGAACCCGGAGGTGCCGCACCCGCGGTGGAGCCAAGCCACCGAGCGGGTGCTCGGCAGCGACGAGCGCGTGCCGACCCTCGTGTTCAACGGCTACGGCGAGTACGTCGCCCAGCTCTACGACGGGCTCGAGGGCGAGCGCCTATTCATGTAGCACAGGGAACCGGTTTTTTCGGTCGAGCGTGTCGTGTGACTTCGAATTGGGCAGTATTTGTTTGGCTCCTTTTGCTGCGTCGCAGCAAAATGCAGGAAATCGCCACAAAGTCGCATGACACGCTTGACCCTGTGGCAGATGTGACGCATTACCAAAAAAAAAGCCGGGTCAGAGACCCGGCGAGCTTGATCAGGGAGGCTAAACGTCTGGGTCGAAGGCGAACCTTCGCGATCGGAGACCGATCGGGGCCGAAGCCCAGCAACAAGAAACCCCAGACCCTTGCTGCGATGCAATAAGTAGCGAATTCGGCAGCCGGGCGCTAGCCCTAAACCGCATGGCAGCGGTGCGACATTGCGACGATCCGAATGACGGCGCCCTGCGGAGGCGCCGTTTCCTTTGTCCGGCGCCTACCAGGCGTCCTCGCCCTGCACCTTCTCCAGCAGGAAGTCACGGAATACGGCGACCCGCTTCGAATTCCGCAGTTCCTCGGGATAAACGAAGTACGAGGTGAAGGACGGCCCCTCGATGTGCGGCAGGATCCGCACGAGGTTGCGGCCGTGCACGAGGTAGTCGGGCAGCGTGGCGATGCCGAGCCCGGCCTCCGCCGCCTTCAGCATGGCGATGACGTTGTTGACGGTCAGCTTCGCCTGCCGCAGCGGCTCCCGCTCGCCCTGGCCGACGTGGATCAACCAGTTGAGGCTCGGCGCCGGGGGTGCGTTTTCGTTGCCGTAGACGATCAGCGCGTGGTGATCGAGATCCTGCAGCGACTGCGGCGAACCGTTGCGCTCGACGTAGCTCTGCGCGGCGTAGAGGTGCGTGTGCCCGGTCATCAGCTTGCGCCGGACCAGATCGGGCTGGGTCGGCGGGTGCAGCCGGATCGCCACGTCGGCCTCGCGCATGGCGAGATCGACCTCGCTGTCCTGCACCAGCAGCGTCAGCGTGATCTCGGGATAGCGCCGGCAGAACTCGTCGAGATGCGCGGTCAACCAGCCAGCGCCGAAACCGATGGTCGTATTGATCCGCAGATGCCCGGCCGGGCGGTCCTTGCTCTCGCTCAGCTGCATCTCGGCGTCGCGCATCTTGGCCGCGACCGTGCGCGCTGCCGCCTGCAGGATCTCGCCCTGCTCGGTGAGCACGAGGCCGCGGGCATGGCGATGGAACAGGGGCGTGCCGAGGTCCTCCTCGAGGGCCCCCATCTGCCGGCTGATCGCCGATTGGCTGAGGTTCAGCCGGTCGGCCGCCTTGGTGAAGCTGCCGGCCTCGGCGACCGCGTGGAACACCCTGATCCGATCCCAATCCAGCACGCTCATGCTCCGGCTGCGCTGTCGAGCGAGCCGGACAGTTCCCGCTCGGCGAGGTATTTCTCCGCTTCCAACGCGGCCATGCAGCCGCTGCCGGCCGAGGTTACGGCCTGGCGGAAGATCTTGTCCTGCACGTCGCCGGCGGCGAAGAAGCCGGCGACGTCGGTCCGCGTGCTGTCCGGGCGGGTCAGCACGTAGCCGCCCTCGTCCATCGCCACTTGGCCCTTGACGAGTTGCGTTGCCGGATCGTGGCCGATCGCGACGAACACACCGTCCAGCTCGATCGAGCGCTGCACGCCCGTGCGCACGTCGCGCACCTCGAGCCCGGTCACGCCGAGCGGCGCCTCGGTGCCGATGATCTCGGTCACCACGTGGTTCCAGAGCACCTCGATCTTCGGATGCGCGAACAGCCGCGCCTGCAGCACCTTTTCGGCGCGGAGCGCGTCGCGGCGGTGGACCAGGGTGACGTGGCTGCACATCTGGGCGAGGTAGAGCGCCTCCTCGACCGCCGCGTTGCCGCCGCCGACCACGGCCACCCGCTTGCCCCGGTAGAAGAAGCCGTCGCAGGTGGCACAGGCCGACACGCCGAAGCCCATGAACTTCCGCTCGCTCTCGAGCCCGAGCCAGCGCGCCTGCGCCCCGGTCGCGAGGATCACCGCATCGGCCGTGAAGCGCGCACCGCTGTCGAGTTCCAGCGCGAACGGGCGCACCGCGAGATCGAGTCGGGTCACCACGTCGGCGATCAGCTCGGTGCCGCAGTGCGCGGCCTGCTTGGCCATCTGCTCCATCAGCCAGGGGCCCTGGATGACCTCGGCGAAGCCCGGATAGTTCTCGACATCGGTGGTGATCGAGAGCTGGCCGCCCGGCTGCAGCCCCTGGAACAGGACCGGGGCGAGGGTGGCACGCGCGGCATAGAGGCCCGCCGTGTAGCCTGCCGGCCCCGCGCCGATGATGGCCAGCTTCACGTGGCGCACCGCAACCATGACGTTCACTCCCGGATCAGAGATCAGCTATACCTAAACGCGGGGGCGCTGCCCAGCCAAGGCCGCGCGCGTGCGCACGATCGCCGCGAGGCGCCCGGCCTCGTCGAGCGGCGGCGGCACGGCCTGGGGCTCCGCGGACCACGGTCGGACGTAGCCCGCCGCTGCCAACGCGTCCACGAGACGTCCGTGCTTGTCCGGAAGCCCCTGCGGGCGAAACACGTGGATCGGCCGCCCCGTCGCCGACGCCTCGCTCAGCATCGAGGCGCTGTCCGCGGTGACGACGACCCGATCCGCCGCCGCCAGAAAGGCGCGGAACGGATTGGGGCCGGGTGCGCCGAAGCGGTGCAGGACCATCCGCCCCCCGGCAACCGCACCGAGCGCACGGAGCAGGCTGTCCGGCGTGCGCCGGCTGGTCGTGACCAAGAGGCTCGCGTCCAGGCTCCGGGCGAACTCGCCGAGTTCCGCGACGAAGCGCGCCTCGTCCGCTCTGTCGAAGGGCACGCTGCCGCTCGGCCCGCCCACCAGCACCGCGATCCGGGGGCCGGGCAGCCGGGCGGCCGCCTCGGGCAGCTCGGCGAGCGCCGCATCGAGGACGGCTCGATCGAAGGGATGCGGGGCACCGAGCGTCGTGACGACATTGGCTGCGGGCCGCGGCCGGTCGTGCGCCGGGATCGCCACCAAGTCCAGGCCGGCCAGGCAGCCCGGGCGCATCAACTGGACGGTGAAGACCCGCCCGCCGCTCGCCCGCTCGAGCCAGCGGGCCACGGGGGCCGTGCGCCGGCCGGCCGCGACGACCACGTCCGGCCAGGGCGGAACGAGGGCGGCACGCACCGCGGGCGTCAGATGCCGGATCGTCGCCAGGGGCAGGAGGTCCGAAGGCCCGAGCGGCCAGCGGTAGCCGAGTTCGATCACACGTGCCGGTGCGGCGAGGGCGCGGAGCACGCCCTCCACTTGTTGGCGATGGCCGATCCGATCGTCGAGCAGGCCCCAGACGGCGGCGGGGCCGGGGCCGGAGGCGTCAGCCGAAGCGCACCTCCAGGATCTCGAAATAGCGCACGCCGCCCGGGGTCGACACCTCGACGGTATCGCCCGCCTCCTTGCCGAGCAGCGCCTGCGCGACCGGCGAATTGATCGACAAGAGACCGCTCTCGATTTCCGCCTCGTCGGGGCCGACGATCCGATAGGCCTTTTCCTCGTCGGTCTCCTCGTCGACGAGTTTGACCTGGGCGCCGAACATGACCTTGGAGCCGTGCTGCTTGGCGATGTCGATGACTTCGGCCCGGGCGAGCTTGTCCTCGAGTTCCAGGATGCGTCCTTCGATGAAGCTCTGCCGCTCCCGCGCCGCGTGATATTCCGCGTTCTCCGACAAATCCCCGTGCTCACGGGCGTCGGCGATCTGCTTGATCACGGACGGCCGCTCCTCCGACTTCAAGCGCTTCAGCTCGGCCACGAGACGGCTGTGGCCCTCCGGGGTCATTGGCGTCTTGGTCAGCATGAATGGTCGCCCCAAACGTGTTTTGGCGCCGTCGGCATCCCGACGACGCTATTCTGAGCGATCTATGTTAGGGGGGCGGCGTAGGATTGCAACGGCCGGACGTCGAGCGGGCCCGCACGCATCGCCTGGATCGCGCGGACCGCCGCCTTGGCCCCCGCGGCCGTCGTGTAGTAGGGCACCCGGCCCTGCAGCGCGGCGCGGCGCAGCGAAAAGCTGTCGCGGATCGCCTGCTGGCCCTCGGTCGTGTTGATCACCATGGCGATCGCCTGATCGGCCAGAAGGTCGACCACGTGCGGGCGGCCCTCGTGCACCTTGTTCACCAAGCCGACCTCGAGCCCGCTGGCTGCCAGCGCCGCGCGGGTGCCGCTGGTCGCCACCACGTCGAAGCCCATCGCCAACAGATCGCGCACCGCACCGACCATCCCCGCCTTGTCGCCGTCGCGCACCGAGACGAACACGGTGCCCGCGGCCGGCAGTTGCGCGCCGGCGCCGAGCTGCGACTTGGCGAAGGCTCGCCCGAAATCGGCGTCGAGGCCCATCACCTCGCCGGTCGACTTCATCTCCGGGCCGAGCAGCAGATCGACGCCCGGGAACTTGGCGAACGGAAACACCGCCTCCTTCACCGCCACGTGCGGCACCACGGGCACGCTCGGCAACAGCTCCCGCAACCGCTCGCCCGCCATCACCCGGGCCGCGATCCGGGCGATCGGCCGGCCGATCGCCTTGGCGACGAACGGCACGGTGCGCGACGCGCGCGGGTTGACCTCGAGGACGTAGACCTCGCCGTCCTTGATCGCGAGCTGCAGGTTCATGAGCCCGCGCACGTCGAGCGCCTTGGCCAACGCCTCGGCCTCGTCGTGGATCGCGCGGATCGTCGCCTCGCCCAGCGAATAGGGCGGCAGCGAGCAGGCGCTGTCGCCCGAATGGATGCCCGCCTCCTCGATGTGCTCCATCACCCCGGCGATGACGACGTGGTCGTCGTCGGCCACCACGTCGACGTCCACCTCGATCGCCTGCTCGAGGTAGCGGTCGAGCAGGATCGGCCCGCCGCC
>JBMCMJ010000104.1:0-8653 GCA_048615135.1 Pseudomonadota bacterium | reverse complement strand
GCGAAGTCGCTCGCCGGTGCTTCGACCGAGAGGATGCGCGGATCGCCCGCCTGAGCGAGGCCGTGGTGGAAACCGCTCGCCCGTGGCCCGTCGACGATCAGGTCGAGCGCCTCGTCGAGATCGGCGCAGTCGAGGATCGCCCGGGTCACGAAGTGGCGCGGCACGCCGGGCTGCGCGTCGTTGGCGCGGATGTTGTTGATGGTCTGGACCAGCCCCTTGGCGTTCACGGCGAAGCTGTGGCCGAGCAGCATGCCCGGATAGGCGAAGCTCCACGCAGCGAGTCCTTCGCTCGGCCGCCAATCCACCATGAAGCCCGCCTCGGCGAATTCGGGGGCGCCGTCCTCGTTGTGCGCGATCAGGTAGTTGGCCGGGGTGGCATCGAACAACGTCGTGCAGCCGATCACCTTGGTGTCGTCGAGCGACCGCAGGTCGCCCCGACAATTCCAGAGGAAGGCTTCCTCGAACGACCAGTCGGCGCCACTCGCGAGCCCTTCGACTTCCGCGACATAGGCCGGAAAGCGGGCCCGCGCCGCCGCTTCGAGGGCGGCGAGTTCCGGCGCCCCGCGCCAGCGCAAAAGGCCCTGGAAGCCCGCGGTGCGGCGTACCGCCTCGTGGATCGCCTGCCGCGCGTGTAGGCCGAGGGCCCGGCCGCGCTCGAACGGATCGCCGGCCGCACGCACGACCGGCAACGCCACGGAGTTGTCATCATTCCCTGCCATCGTCGCACTATGCCACCAATTTGCGCCGCCGTGCACGGGGAGCTTTGTATGCTGCGGATGATCCCGCTCGCCCTCGCGGGCCTACTCGCCGCCGCGAGCGCGGAAGCGGCCGAGCCGGTGCCGGCGCGGCTCGTCGGCCACGCGCTGCTGCCCGCGGGTACGCTCTTGGACCCACCGCCGGAGGCGCCGCCGTTCGTGCGCGAGGCCGGCCGCTTTCTGGGACCGAACGGGACCCGTCCGGTCGAACCTCTGGTCCGCAACGGCGTGGCACTGCCGCTCGCCGGACAACCGCTGCAGGGGCTCTCCAGCCTCGTCGCCCTCGGGGACGGGCGCTTTCTGGCTCTCGCCGACAACGGCTTCGGCAGCAAGACGAATTCGCCCGACGCCCTGCTCGCGGTGCATGTCCTGGCCGTGGACTGGAGCGCCGGTGTGATCCGGCACGAGGACAGCATCCACCTCGCGGATCCGCTCGGACGTTTCCCGCACCGGCTCGTCCTGGAGGCCGGTGCGACACGCTTTCTGACCGGTAGCGATTTCGACCCGGAAAGCCTGGAGGTGGTGGGCGATCACTGGTGGATCGGCGACGAGTTCGGCCCGTTTCTGCTAGGATTCGATACCGAGGGGCGGCTGCGCGACGTGGTCGAGGCGCACGTGGCGGGCGAACCGGTGCGCTCGCCTGACCATCCGGCGCTGACGCTGCCGGCGCGTCCGCAAGCGGTCGCATTCGAGGTGCGCCGGAGCCGTGGCTTCGAAGGGCTGGCCCTGCACCCGGACGGTCGGTTGATCGCCGCGCTCGAGGGACCCCTCATGGCCGACGACGGCGCTATCCCGTTCGCCCGCCTGCTCGCTTTCGATCCGGCGGCCGGCGCGTTTACCGGTGAGGAATGGCGATATCCGCTGGCGGAGCCGGACCACGTGCTCGGCGCGCTGCACGTTTTGGACGAACGCCGCGCGCTGGTGATCGAACGCGATTGGGGTGCGGGCGACGCAGAGCTCGCCTGCGTCGGTGAGGCGCGCACGGGCTGTCATCCCCGCCCCGCCGCGTTCAAGCGTGTGTACCGCATCGATCTGGGCGAGATCGATCGGCAGGGCTTCGTCGAGAAGGAAGCGTTCGTCGACCTGCTCGACATCGCCGATCCGGACGGCGTCGCGCGGACCGGCACGACGGACGGTACCTTCACCTTCCCGTTCGTCACGATCGAGAGCGTGGCCATCGACGAGGCCGGCTATCTCGTCCTGGTCAACGACGACAATTTCCCCTCGTCGACCGGGCGCGTGCCCGGTGTGCCGGAAGGGATCGAGATGATCCGCCTCGACGCACCCGCGCTGGTCACCGTGTCGGTCGACCGAGGTTAGCCGGGATCGGCCAAGAGGTCGGCGCCGATCGCGGCGGCGAGGGCGACGTCGGTCGAACCGTCCAAGAGGAGCCGCGCGCGTGCCTTGCGCAGCCGCGCGCCGAGCCGTGCGGCGATCGCCGTGCCGGCAATCGAACGCGCCGTCTCCGCATCGAGCACGAACAGCCGGCAGGGCACAGCATCCGGGGCCAGCGCGGCCAGATCGCGCGGCGCGAGGCTCAGTGCCTGACTGCGGGAGAACGGTTTCAGGGCGGTCAGCGCGTCGTGCAGGCGGCTCGGGTGGATCTGCCCCGGCACGCCCACGAGGTTGGCCACCAGCCAATGCTGGCCGACATCGGTGATCGGGCGGAGGAGCGGCAAGAGACGGGTGCGTGTGCGCTGGCGATCGAGGCTCTGGAACTGCAGATCCAGGATGACCGCGCGGCGGTCGAGCACACCGCGCTCGTAGGCGGCGACCAAAAGGTCCAGGCGATGGCCGTCGAGCAGCAGGACGGCATCGTCCTCGCGCTGCCCGCCGCGGGCGAGATCCAGCAGCCGGTCGGCCAAGGGCCCGGGCCAGCGCGCGCGGACCATCGTCGTCTCGCGTCCATCGCGCGTCCTGACCGGCGCGAAGCGGATCGCCCGGTCGGCCGCGAGCCGTTGCAGCAGCTGCTCCAATTCGTCGCGACGGCGATGGGCATGGCCGCGAACGCGCCGGGTCACCTCGTCCAGGGTGGGCCAAGCCCCGCTCGACGGGTCGGTCGAAAGGATGGTTGCCGCCACCTCGACGCCGAGGGCCCGCAGGGCCGGCCGGTCCGAGGGCGGCAGCCAATTCGTTACCGCGTCCGTGCCGAGCAGCCGGTTTTCCAGCCGGGTCTGCAGGCGCCGGGCACGCCGGTCGGCCTCCGTCTGGTCGCTGCAGGCGAAGCAGACGAGGTAGTCGCCGTCGCCGGTCGCGGTGAACACGTCCTCGGGGGTGAGATCGCGCGCGATGATCGATTCCGACAGGAGGGCGACGCGGCCGCGAAAGCGGGGCCAGTCGGCACCGATCAGGTCGCGGGCCCGATGCAGACCGATCAGCCGCACCTGCGCGCCACCGACCCGGACACCCTGCCGGTGCGCCAGTTCGGCGAGCCGCGCGAGGGCGGTCTGCGCCTTGCCGCTGTCGAGCGGGCTGGTCGCGGGCGGCGGCGCCTCCACCGGCGCCGACGGCGGCCGTTCGGTGAGCCGGACCAGCCAGCCCGGCTGGCCCCCCGACAGGCGGACATCGGACGCCCGCAACGTGCAGAGGGGGCCGGCGCGTCGGGCCGGATCGCGCGGGACGACCTCGAGTTCGGCGAACTCGCTCGCGCCATGCCGCAAGGGGGCGACCCCGAGACCGAGCACGGTCTCGAGCGACACGCCTTCCAATTGCTCGGCGGGCCAGCCGGTCAGCCCCGCGAATGCGCCGTTGGCCACGAGCAGGTCCAACTGCGCATCGACGATGGCGAGCCCGTCGGCGGCGTCGGTGATCGCCTCGGCGAGGAGGCGACGCGCATCCCGGACCCGCTCGCCGGCCTGCTCCTCCCCGCTTTCCCCGGCCATCGGTGATCCCTCTTTCGGCTGGAGGGAGAGTCTAGCCGATTGCGCGCATGACCGCGACTTCGGTTCGCGTCAGGCGTCCAGCCGGCGGTCGAGCGAGCCCGCGAGATCGAGGATGAACTGCCACGCCACACGACCGGAGCGGCCCCCGCGGGTGGTCGCCCATTCCAGCGCGCGGCGCTCCAGGTCGGCCGGCGCGATCTCCAGGGCGAAGCGCTCGGCATAGGCCCGGACCATCTGCAGGAAGACCTCCTGGTTGCAGCCGTGAAAGCCGAGCCAGAGGCCGAACCGGTCGGACAGGGAGACCTTCTCCTCGACCGATTCGCCCGGATGGATGCCGCTCTGCCGCTCGTTCTCGATCATCTGCCGCGGCATCAGATGGCGGCGGTTGGAGGTGGCATAGAAGAGCACGTTGTCGGGCTTGCCCTCGAGCCCGCCTTCCAGGACCGCCTTGAGCGACTTGTAGCTGGTCTCGCCGGCATCGAACGAGAGGTCGTCGCAGAAGATGATCGAGCGCTTGGGCTGGCGGCGAAGGCCGTCGAGCAGGGCGGGGAGGGTTTCCAGGTCCTCGCGGTGCAGCTCGATCAGGGCGAGCGCGCCGGGCGTGCGACGGTTCACGCCGGCATGGACGGCCTTGACCAGCGAACTCTTGCCCATGCCGCGCGCACCCCAGAGCAGCGCATTGTTGGCCGGCAGGCCGCGGGCGAAGCGCTCGGTGTTCGCCAAGAGCAGGTCGCGAACGTGATCGATGCCCTGGAGAAGGTCGAGTTCCACCGCGCGGACGCTCGCCACCGGCTTGAGCCGGCCGGTCTCGGCCTGCCAGACGAAGGCGTCGGCCGCGTCCAGGTCGAGCTCGAGGGTCGGCGGATGACCGTGCTCCAGGGCACGGGCGATACGTTCCAGAAGTGGCAGGAGCGGATGGTCGTCGGCCATGGTGGTTCCGTTCAGCCCAGCGTCAGGCGGGGGTTGTTAGGCGAGCCCGCAGCGTTTGCAAAGCCGGTCGCCGTGGCTATAGTCCGGCGACTTTTTTTCCAACCACGACCGGAAGCACCATGTTGATCAAGCCAGCCTACGCGCAGGCGGCCGGTGGCGAGCCCAGCTTTCTGATCTCGCTGTTGCCGCTCATCCTCATCTTCGTGGTGTTCTGGTTCCTGCTGATCCGCCCGCAGCAGAAGCGGATGCGCGAGCATCGCGAGATGGTCGCGGCCCTGCAGAAGGGCGACAAGGTGATGACCGCCGGCGGCATCTACGGCGTGGTGGCGAAGGTGGTCGACGACAGCGCGCTCGAGGTGGAGATCGCCCAGGGTGTGCGGGTGCGCGTCGAGCGTGCCACGATCACGCAGAAGCTCGACGACACGCAGAGCGTGCAGCTGCCCAAGCCGGCCAACGACCCGAGCGGGCGCAAGGGTGCCGCCCGCAAGGCGGCGGCAAAGAAGGCCGACGAGCCCGAGCCGAGCGAGCCGGAGGCCAAGCCCGATGCCGCGGATGGCGGCGAGGCCGGCGAGCCGAACAAGGGCCAGAGCACCTGAGGACCGGCCGTGCTCCGCATCACGCCCTGGCAGATCGGAATCGTCGCGGTCGTCTGCCTGCTCGGCATCGTGCTCTCGGTGCCGAACTTCTTCGCCCGTGAAACGGTCGAGCGCTGGCCCTCGTGGCTGCCGCAGAACCAGATCAACCTCGGCCTCGACCTGCAGGGCGGCTCGCACCTGCTGCTGGAGGTCGACGTGGATGCCGTCGTCGACGACCGGCTGGAGAGCCTCGTCGGCGATATCCGCGTCCAGTTGCGCTCCGCGCGGATCCTCTATCGCGGGCTCGGCGTGCGCGACGAGGCGGTCACGTTCCGGCTCGTCGATCCGGACGATGCGGCCGCGGTCGAGGAGGTGCTGGACGAGGTCAATCCGCGCGGGTCGCCGGACCTGATCCGCGGCGGGCTGACCTTCGACCGCGAGTACGAGGTCATCATCGACGGCGCGAGGGTCACCATGACCATGACCGAGGCCGGGCGCGAGGCGTTGACCCAGTCCGTGCTCGCCCAATCGCTCGAGGTGGTGCGCCGGCGCATCGACGAACTCGGCACCCGCGAGCCGACCATCCAGCGCCAGGGGACCGACCGGATTCTCCTGCAGGTGCCGGGCGAGCGCGACCCCGCGGCGCTGAAGCGCCTGCTCGGTCAGACGGCGCGGCTCACCTTCCACATGGTCGACCTGACCACCACGCCGGCCGAGGTGACCGCGGGCAGCGGGCCCGCCGGCGTCATGGTGGTGCCCGCGGCCGAAGTCGGTCCGGACGGTGAGCCCGTGACGGAGTGGGTGCTGCAGCGGCGGGTCGAGGTGTCCGGCGAGAACCTCGTCGACGCGCAGCCGAGCTTCCAGGACAACCGTCCCGTCGTGTCGTTCCGGTTCGATTCCACCGGTGCGCGCCGGTTCGGGGCGGTGACCACCGATAATGTCGGGCGGCTGTTCGCGATCGTGCTGGACGACGAGGTGATCTCGGCACCCCGCATCCAGGAGCCGATCACCGGCGGCTCGGGCGTGATCACCGGCGACTTTTCGGTCGAGGAGGCGAACGAACTGGCGCTCCTGCTGCGGGCCGGTGCCCTGCCGGCACCGTTGACCGTGCTGGAGGAGCGCACCGTCGGCCCCGATCTGGGGGCGGACAGCGTCGCTGCCGGCGAGATCGCCGGCATCATCGGGCTCGTGCTCGTCGCCGGCTTCATGATCCTCTACTACGGCACCTTCGGGGTGTTCGCGGTGATCGCGCTGGCGCTCAACCTGATCCTGCTGATGGCCGCACTCTCCACGCTCGGGGCGACGCTGACCTTGCCCGGCATCGCCGGCATCGTGCTCACGGTCGGTATGGCGGTCGACGCCAACGTGCTGATCTTCGAGCGCATTCGCGACGAGGTGAAGAACGGACGGGGGCCGATCGGCGCCATCGACGCCGGCTTCAAGGGGGCGACCCGAACCATCGTGGATGCGAACGTCACCACGCTCATCGCCGCCCTGCTCCTGTTCCAGTTCGGCTCGGGACCGGTGAAGGGCTTCTCGGTGACGCTCGCGGTCGGCATCGTCGCCTCGATGTTCACGGCCCTCGTCGTCACCCGGCTGCTGTTGAGCCTCTGGTATCAGCGCACCCGTCCGAAGCTCCTGCCGCTCTGACGCTTTCGAGGATAGCCTCCCTTGCCCCGCATCCGGTTCTTCAAAGAGACGCCGACGCTGCCGTTCATCGCCTATCGCCGGATCGCGGCGATCGTCTCGGCATCCTTGGCCGTGCTCTCGATCGTCGCGGCCCTCACCATCGGCCTCAATTTCGGCATCGACTTCCGCGGCGGTACGTTGATGGAAGTCCGCACACCCGAGCCGGTCGAACTCGGGCCGTTGCGCACCGAACTGGGCGGGCTCGGGCTGGGCGAGGTCGCCCTGCAGGAGTTCGGCTCGCCCAACGACCTGATGATCCGCATCCAGCGGCAGAGCGACGTCGACAGCAACGCCGAGGCGCTCGCGGTCGAGACGGTGAAGGCCAAGCTGATCGAACTCTACGGCGAGGAGGTGAGCTTCCGCCGCACGGAGTTCGTCGGCCCGAAGGTGTCGGGTGAACTGCTCCGCGCCGGCGTCATGGCGGTCGGCTTCGCGCTGGTGGCCATTCTGGTCTACATCTGGTTTCGCTTCGAATGGCAGTTCGGGGTGTGCGCCGTGCTGGCCCTGGTCCACGACGTGGCGTTGACCATCGGGCTGTTTGCCGTCACGCAACTCGAGTTCAACTTGGCCACCATCGCCGCCCTGCTGACCATCGTCGGCTATTCGCTGAACGACACGGTGGTGGTGTTCGACCGGGTCCGCGACAACCTCCGGCGCTACAAGAAGCTCCCCCTGGAGGCGTTGCTCGACCAGAGCCTCAACGAGACCCTGGCGCGCACCTTCGTCACCAGCCTGACGACGCTGCTGGCACTCGTCGCGCTGTTCGTCATCGCCGGGGGCGCCATCCAGAGCTTCACCTTCGCGTTGATCTGGGGGGTCCTCGTCGGCACCTACTCGACCCTCTACATCGCGACGCCCGCGCTCCTGGCGCTCAACCTCCGCCGCGACGTCGACGGCGGCGAGGCGAAGGCCCAGGCCGCCGGGTGAGTGCTGTCGTCCAGCCTCCAGGGAGGTCCACGCCATGGAGATCACCCCCGTCGAACCCGGCCAGCGTCTCGTCGTCGAGGGCTACGGAGCGGGCTGCTTCAAGGTGGCCGGCGGCGAGGTTGTGGGGTCGATGCTGATCCAGGCCGGCCGCTTCGACCCCTGGACGGCCGCTTCGCCGGCGGAGATCGAGGCGGCGAGCGGGCCGCTTCTGGACCTGGCGGGATCGGTGGACGTGCTGCTCATCGGCACCGGCGCCCGGCTCGAGATGCTCGGCCGCGATCTGCGGCGCCGTCTGCGCGAGGCCGGACTGGCGAGCGAGGTCATGAGCACGCCGGCTGCCTGCCGCACCTACAACGTCCTGGTCGGTGACGACCGCAGGGTGGCGGCAGCGCTCGTCGCCATGCCGCCCGCCTGAGCCGCGCCGCGGTCAGGGTTCGAGCGAAATCCGCGGCAGATCGGCCGGTGCGGCCCAAGCCGGACGCGCCCAGGCCGGATTGGCCCAACTCGGCGGCACCGCGAAGGCGCGCACGTTCTGCCGGGTCGGCTCGCCGGGGCGATCCACCGGCCAGTGGTCGCGATAGCTGACGTCGACGCTCTGGCTGTCGGCGCGGATGTCGTCCACCACCGCACCCGCACCGATGAACAAGGTTGCCAGTGGCACGCCGCCGTCCGGGCTCGGGCGGACCACCACGACATAGGTCTCCGGCACGCCCGTCGCGTCGGCCGGTCGTTCGACCACCACGGCGACGTTGCCGTCGGCCATGTCGGCACGCGGGGCGGGGAGGATGCGGGCGTCGTGCAGCGGGGCGGCGATGACGGCGACGGCCGGGCAGGCCAGCAGCACGAGGGCGAGAACGAGACGAAGGGGCATGATCGGCTCCCGGACAAGAGAACC
>JBMCMJ010000103.1:0-8710 GCA_048615135.1 Pseudomonadota bacterium | reverse complement strand
GCCACGCTCGACGAGGTGGAGGCTGCGGTGCGCCGCGAGGCGGTGATCGACCACTACGTCGACTTCGCCCGGCTGCTCGGCCGGCGGACCGGCGACATGCACCGGGCCTTCGCGATCGACACGGACGATCCGGCCTTCGCTCGCGAGCCGATCGGCGAGGGCGACCTCGGGGCCTGGGCCGAAGCTGTGCGCCGGCAGGCCGACGAGGCGTTCGAGGTGCTGCGCCGTTCCTTGGCGCAGCTCGACGAGGCGAACCGGCTGCTCGCCGAACGGGTGCTCGGTGCGCGCGAGCGGATTGCGGCACGGCTCGCCGCGCTCGTCGAGGCGCCGGTGGAGGCCGCCAAGACCCGCCTGCACGGCGACTACCACCTGGGCCAAGTGCTGGTGTCCAAGGACGACGTCCACATCCTCGACTTCGAGGGCGAGCCGGCCCGGCCGATGGCGGAGCGTAGGCTCAAGCTGTCGCCGGCGAAGGACGTCGCGGGCATGCTGCGCTCGTTCGACTACGCCGCGCACACCGTCGCGCGCCGGCTCGCGGCCGATCACGTCCAGGCCGTCGATTTCGCCGCCGATCTCGCCGCTGCGTGGCGCGAGCGGACGTGTGCCGCGTTCCGCGAGGGGCACGCGGCGGCGATGCAGGGCGTGGCGTCCTGGCCGAGCGAGCCGGGCGAAGCCGAGCGACTGGTCGATCTCTTCCTGATCGAGAAGGCACTCTACGAGATCGCCTACGAGGCCGCCAATCGACCCGCATGGTTGGCCATTCCGCTGCAGGGCCTGGCAGCGCTTCTCCAGCTGGACGACGAAGGATGAGCATGGCAACGACCCCCTCCCTCGACGGCGGTACCATCCGCGCCATTGTCGAAGGTCGCCACGGCGATCCCTTCGCCGTCCTCGGCCGCCACGGCACCCTGCTGCGGACCTTCCAGCCCGGTGCGGCGCAGGTCCGGGTGCTCGACCAGGGCAGCCGGGTCTTGGGCGAGCTGCAGCGGATCGATCCGGCCGGGCTGTTCGAGGGCACCCTCGCGGGCCTCGCTTCGGGGGGCGCCTACCGGCTCGCGGTCGACGGCCGGGTGATCGAGGATGCCTACCGCTTCGGCCCCGTGCTGGGCGAGATGGACGTCTACCTGCTCGCCGAGGGCCGCCACCGCCGGCTCTACGAAAAGCTCGGCGCGCATCCCTGCACGAAGGACGGGGTCGACGGCGTGAGCTTCGCCGTCTGGGCGCCCAATGCCTCGCGCTGCAGCGTGGTCGGCGAGTTCAACTGGTGGGACGGCCGCGTTCACGTCATGCGCAAGCGCCTCGAGTGCGGCGTGTTCGAGATCTTCGTGCCGGGGGTGCCGAAGGGCGCCAAGTACAAGTACGAGCTCTTGGGGCCGCACGGCGAACTCCTGCCGCTCAAGGCCGATCCCGTCGGCTTTCGCGCCGAGCACCCGCCGCAGACGGCGAGCGTGGTCGCGGGCCTCGTCGAGCACGACTGGCAGGACAGCGCTTGGATGGCCGAGCGGCAGCAGCATCACGACCGCAAGTCGCCGATCAGCGTCTACGAGGTGCATCTCGGGTCGTGGATGCGGGTGCCGGAGGAGGGGGGGCGCTATCTCTCCTATCTCGAACTCGGCGAGCGCCTCGTCCCCTACGTCAAGGAGATGGGCTTCACCCACATCGAACTCCTGCCGGTGAGCGAGTACCCGTTCGACGGCTCCTGGGGCTACCAGCCGGTCGGGTTGTTCGCGCCGACCATCCGCCACGGCACGCCCGAGGAGTTCGCGGCCTTCGTCGACCACTGCCATCAGGCCGGGATCGGGGTGATCATCGACTGGGTGCCCGGGCACTTCCCGGCCGACGCCCACGGCCTCGCCCTGTTCGACGGCACCGCCCTCTACGAGCACGCCGACCCGCGCCAGGGCTTCCACAAGGACTGGAACACCCTGATCTACAACTACGGGCGCACCGAGGTCTGCAACTTCCTCATCGCCAATGCGCTGTTCTGGCTCGACCGCTTCCACGTCGACGGCCTGCGGGTCGATGCGGTCGCCTCGATGCTCTACCTCGACTACTCGCGCGAGGAGGGCGAGTGGATCCCCAACGAGTACGGCGGCAACGAGAATTTGGGGGCCATCGCGTTCATGCGGCAGCTCAACGAACTGGTCTACGGCCAGTATCCGGGGGCGATGACCATTGCCGAGGAATCGACCGCCTGGCCGGCGGTTTCCAAGCCGACCTATCTGGGTGGGCTCGGCTTCGGCTACAAATGGAACATGGGCTGGATGCACGACACGCTCGCCTATGCCGGGCGCGAGCCGGTTTTCCGCAAGTTCCACCAGAACGATCTGACCTTCGGCCTGCTCTACGCCTTCTCGGAGAACTTCGTCCTGCCGTTGAGCCACGACGAGGTGGTGCACGGCAAGGGCTCGCTGATCGGCCGCATGAGGGGCGATCGCTGGCAACGCTTCGCCAATTTGCGGGCGTATTTCGGCTTCATGTGGACCCACCCGGGCAAGAAACTCCTGTTCATGGGCGGCGAGTTCGCCCAGGAACGGGAGTGGAATTTCGACCAAAGCCTGGACTGGCATCACCTGGACGATCCGATGCACCATGGCGTGCAGGATCTCGTGCGGGAATTGAACGGGCTCTACCGGGCAACGCCCGCCTTGCACCAACTCGACGCGGAGTGGACGGGGTTCGAGTGGATCGACGCGAGCGACAGCGAGCAGAGCGTGATCAGCTATCTGCGCCGGGGGAGCGACGGCAGCATCGCCGTCGTCGTCTGCAACTTCACGCCGGTGGTGCGGCACGGCTATCGGATCGGCGTGCCGGTCGAGGGCCGCTACGTCGAGCGGCTGAACACCGACGCGACCCGCTTCGGCGGGAGCGGCGTGGACAACGGCGGTGCGGTGATGGCCGAGGACGTGCCCTGGCATGGCCGGCACTACAGTCTGCGCGTGACCCTGCCGCCGCTCGGCACCCTGGTCCTCACCCCGGAATGAGCCTCGCCGCGTGAGCCGAACGACGCCCCGTCTCGGGCCGGGCCGGCCCTTTCCGCTCGGCGCAACCTTCGATGGCCGCGGCGTCAACTTCGCTCTCTTCTCGGCCAATGCCGAGCGGGTGGAGCTTTGCCTGTTCGAGCCGACCGGGCAGCGGGAGATCGAGCGGATCACGCTGCCCGAGTACACCGACGAGATATTCCACGGCTATCTGCCGGACCTCGGGCCGGGCCAGCTCTACGGCTATCGCGTCCACGGGCCCTACGAGCCCGAGGCCGGCCACCGCTTCAACCCGTCGAAGCTCCTGATCGATCCCTATGCGCGCCTCCTGGCCGGCCAGATCCGCTGGTCGAACGCGCATTTCGGCTACCGCATCGGCAGTCCGCGCGACGATCTCTCGATCGACCGGCGCGACAATGCCCGCGGCATGCCGAAATCGGTGGTGGTGGACGACACCTTTACCTGGGGCACCGACCGCAGGCCCGAGCGGCCCTGGGACGAGACCGTCATCTACGAGGCCCACGTCAAGGGGCTCACCGCCCGCCATCCCGAGGTGCCGCACGCCATCCGCGGCACCTATGCCGCAGTCGGCCACCCGGCCGTGATCGACCATCTGCACCGGCTCGGCATCACCGCGATCGAGCTCTTGCCCATCCACGCCATCATCGACGAGCGGGCGGTGCGCGAGCGGGGCTTTCGCAATTACTGGGGCTACAGCACCATCGGCTTCTTCGCGCCGGAGACCCGCTACGCCTACGGCCCGGACGCGATCCGCGAGGTCAAGACCATGGTCGGCCGGCTGCACGAGGCCGGCATCGAGGTGATCCTCGATGTGGTCTACAACCACACCGCCGAGGGCAGCCATCTGGGCCCCACCTTCTCCTTCCGCGGCATCGACAACGCCAGCTACTACCGGCTTCGCCCCGACGATCCGCGCTACAACGACGACATGACCGGCTGCGGCAACACGCTGAACCTCAGCCACCCCCGCGTGCTGCAGATGGTCATGGACAGCTTGCGCTACTGGGTCGAGGTGATGCGGGTCGACGGCTTCCGTTTCGATCTCGCCACCGCCGTCGCCCGTGAGAGCACGGGCTTCGATGCCGGCTCGGGCTTTCTCGATGCCGTGCGCCAGGATCCGGTGCTGGCCGGCGTCAAGCTGATCGCCGAGCCGTGGGACGTCGGCCCCGGCGGCTATCGGCTCGGCGGATTCGGTCCGGGCTGGGGGGAATGGAACGACCGCTTTCGCGATACGGTGCGGGCCTTCTGGCGGGGCGACGAGCGGGTGACCCCCGAATTCGCGAGCCGTTTTCTGGGCTCGGCGGACATCTTCGATCGGCGCGGGCGGCGGCCCTGGAGCACCATCAACTTCATCACCGCCCACGACGGCTTCACGCTGACCGACCTCGTCAGCTACGCGCACAAGCGCAACCACGCGAACGGCGAGGGCAACCGCGACGGGCACGATCACAACCTTTCGTGGAACTGCGGCGTCGAGGGCCCGACCCTCGACCCTGCGATCCGCAGCCTGCGCGCCCGGCAGAAGCGCAACCTGATGGCCACCCTGCTGCTCGCCCAGGGCACGCCGATGCTCCTCGCCGGCGACGAAATCGGCAACGGCCAGGGCGGCAACAACAACGCCTATTGCCAGGACAACGAGATCAGCTGGCTGCCTTGGCCGGAACTCGACATCGACGACCTGGAATTCCAGGCCTTCGTCGAGCGCCTGCTGGCGCTCCGGCGCGACCACCGCATCTTCCGCCGCCGGCGCTTTCTCCACGGCCGGGATCGCTCGGCCACGGGCGTCCGCGATGTGACGTGGCTGAACGAGTTGGGCGAGCCGATGCGCGAGACCGACTGGCACGAGGCCGGCCGGCGCACGCTCGGCGTGCTGCTCTGCGGTGCGGCCGGACCGGCGTTGCCGGCGCTCGACCTCGCGACCATCGACGAGACCTTCCTGGTCCTGTTCAACGCGGCCGGCGATGACCGGCGCTTCCATCTGCCGGCGGTTCCCGGTGCCGTGGCGTGGCGGCGGATGGTCGACACGGTCGATCCCGATCGGGGCCCCGAGGGGGCGCTGATCCCGGCGCACAGCGTCTACGTGCTGACCGCACGCAGCCTCGTGGTGCTGCTCGCCTCGGGCGAGCCGCCGGCGGATCTCGACGTGGTCCACGAGAGCCAGCATGCGATGCCCTTCGGCGCGGAGCTGTTGACCCGTGGCGGGGTCCGCTTTCGTCTGTGGGCGCCCGACATGGCGGCCCCGAAACTGCGCCTCGGTGCGGGCGGGGAGGCCTTGTTGTTGCCGCTGGAGGCGATGCGGGCCGGATGGTTCGAACTGTGGACCGAGCGCGCGGGGGCCGGCACCCCTTATGCCTTCGTCCTCGACGACGGCGAGATCGTGCCCGATCCGGCGTCGCGCGCCCAGGAGGGCGACGTCACCGGAGCGTCGCTCGTCGTCGACCCCGGCAGCTATCGGTGGCGCGAGACCGTCTGGGCCGGGCGCCCGTGGCACGAGGCCACCATCATGGAGGTGCATGTCGGCAGCTTCACCGGCGAGGGCACCTTCCGCGCCCTGGCCGAACGGCTGCCGCACCTCGCCGACCTCGGCATCACCGCGATCCAGCTGATGCCCGTGCAGGCCTTCGGCGGGCGACGCAATTGGGGCTACGACGCGGTCCTGTGGTTCTGCCCGGCGCCGGTCTACGGCACGCCCGACGAACTGAAAGCCTTGATCGACGCGGCGCACGAACTGGGGATCATGGTCTTTCTCGACGTCGTCTATACGCATTTCGGTCCGGCGGGGAATGCGTTGCCGCTCTACGCGTCGGGCTTCCTGCGCGACGACGTGCCGACCCCTTGGGGGCCGGCGGTCGACTACCGCCAGCGGCCGGTGCGCGATTTCGTCATCCACAACGCGCTTTTCTGGCTGGAGGAATATCGCGTCGATGGGCTACGGCTGAACGACGTGCAGCAGGTCGTCGACGAGGAGACCCCGGACGTGATCGACGAACTCGCCGCAGCGGTGGTGGAGCGGTTCGGCGCCGAGCGGCACGTGCACCTCATCCTGGAAAACCAGGAGAGGGATCTGACGCGCCTCGACGGCGCGTTCCGGGCGCAGTGGAACGACGACCTCCACCATGCGCTGCACGCGGCACTGACCGGCGAACGGCGTGGCCGCTACGCACCCTTCGCCGCCGACCCGATCGAAGCGCTCGGGCGCACTCTGGCGCAGGGGATCGTGGTCGAGCATGCCGCGGCACTCGAGGCCGAGCCGGACGAGGACGCCCCCCCGCCCGAGACCCCGGCACCGACGGCGAGCCTGCCGCCCACGCGGTTCGTCGCCTATCTCGAAAATCACGACCGTGCGGGCAACCGTCCGGACGGGGCGCGGCTCGCTTCGCTCGTGCTGCCCCACGTGCGCCGTGCCGGCCAGGCGATCGTCGCCCTTTCGCCGCAGATCCCGATGCTGTTCATGGGCGAGGAGTGGGGCACAACGACCCCATTCTACTTCTTCAACGACTTCGAAGGGACGATCGCCCAAAGCGTGCGTCTCGGCCGGAGCCGCCAGCTCGAACCGTTCGACGCCGGAGAGGCGCCGCCCGATCCGGGGGCGGTCGAGACCTTCGAGGCAACACGGCTGAATTGGGACGAGGCCACCAGTAGCAGCGGGCTCGCCGAGCAGGCTTTCGTGCGAACGCTCCTCGAGGTGCGCAACCGGGAGATCGTCCCACTGCTCGATGCGGCGCCCGCCAAGGCCGGACGGTGGGAGCGGATCGGCGCCTACGGGCTCGTGGTGCGGTGGACCCTCGGTCGCGGGCGCACCCTCTGCGTGGTGGCCCAACTCGGCGACGCGCCGGGCCAGGGCTTCGTGCATCCGACGGGCACCCTGATCTGGGCCTCCGGGCCCGAGGTGGACGTGCAACTCGCCGCGGGCCGTATGCCGCCCTGGAGCGTCGCCGCGTTTCTCGGCACGGAGGAGGGTGGATGACCGATCTCCGCGCGATCGCCTCGGCGCAAGGGGTGGCCACCAGCTACTACGACGTCGCCGGCCAGCTGCATCACCCCTCGGAGCCCGTGCTGCGCGCCATCCTGGAGGGGCTCGGCGTCGATCCGGATAGGCCGGGTGCGGCAGCGCCGACGCTGCCCCTCCTCGCCGAGCCGGACGAGATCGCGAGCGTTGCGGAGCTGCCGGCGGGTGCCGGCTACGCGGTGGAACTGGAGACCGGCGAGACGGTGCACGCGATCGCAGGCGTGGGCGGACGGCTCGCCGGGCCCTTGCCGATGGGGCTGCACCGGCTGGTTGCCGACCGGCTGGAACGGTTCGTCCTGGTCGCGCCGTCACGGTGCCTGTTGCCGGGCGAGCTCGGCGTCGAGCGCGGCTTCGGGCTGAGTGCCCAACTCTACGGCCTGACCAGCGATCGCCGCAGCGCCATCGGCGACTTCGCCGACCTCGCCCGCGCGGTCGAGGCGGGGGCCGCTGCGGGCGCCGATCTGTTCGGGCTCAGCCCGCTGCACGCCCTGTTCATGGCCGATCCCGCGGCGATCAGTCCCTATTCGCCTTCGCACCGCCGGTTCTTCAACCCGCTCTACATCGGCCTGCCGGAGGCAGCCGCACGGCTCGGCCTGCCCGTCCCGGACGTGCCCGCGCCGATCGCCCGCGGCGACGGCCTGCTGGACTACGTGGCGGTCGCTCGCGCGAAGCACCAGGCGCTCGAGGCGCTCTGGGCAGGCTTCGCTCACGGCCACGCCTCGCCTGCCTTCCAACGCTTTCGGCTGGCGGCCGGCGAGGGGCTGGAGCGGCATTGCCGGTTCGAGGCCCTGCACGAGGCGATGCTCGCCAAGGATCGCGATCGCTGGGCGTTCTGGCTGTGGCCGGAGGAATGGCAGGATCCCGCGTCGTCGGCGGTGGAGAGCTTCGCCCGCGCGCATCCCGATCGGGTCGGCTTCTTCGCCTTTCTGCAATGGCTGGCCGTGGGCCAACTCGCCGATGCCCAGGCGGAAGCGCGCCACGCCGGCATGCGGCTCGGTCTCTACGGCGACCTCGCGGTCGGGGTGAACGGTGCCGGGTCGATGGCCTGGAGCACACCGGGCCTCACCCTGCGCAACCTCTCGATCGGTGCACCGCCCGACCCGCTCGGCCCGGACGGACAGAAATGGGGCCTCGCCCCCTTCGCGCCCACGGCCCTCGCACGGCTCGGCTTCCGTCCGCTGCTGGACGACCTCGAGGCCAATGCGCGCCATGCGGGTGCCGTGCGCATCGACCACGTGCTCGGCTTCGCCCGGCAGTTCTGGATCCCGGACGACGCCCCGGCGAGCGAGGGGACCTACGTCACCTTCCCCTTCGACGTCCTGGCACGCCTCTGTGCGCTGGTTTCCCACCGCCAGCGCTGCCTCGTGATCGGCGAGGACCTCGGCACCGTGCCCGAGGGCTTCCGCGACCGCCTCGCCGCGGCCGGCATGCTCTCGTGCCGGGTGCTGTGGTTCGAGCGCGACGGCGACCGCTTCCGCCAGCCGGAAGAATATCCGCGAGCGGCCCTCGCCTCGATCAGCACCCACGATCTGCCCACCGTGCGCGGCTTCTGGCAGGCCCGCGACGTCGAGTGGCGGGCCGATCTCGGCGGCGCCGACGACGGGGCGCGGGCGCACGGCAAGGACCAGCGCGAGCACGACAAGTCGGCGCTCCTGACAGCGATCCGCGCGGCCGGCATCGAGGACGAGGACATCAGCGT
>JBMCMJ010000102.1:0-8787 GCA_048615135.1 Pseudomonadota bacterium | reverse complement strand
TTCGACGGATGCCGACTTCATGCAGCGATTCGATGCAGCACTCGGCAGGCGGTTCGGGCTCGGTAGCCGACTTGCCTTTTATTTTCTGGCCTTCGCGGTTCCGTGGATTTTTTTGGGCGACTATCTGGTCTGGCGTTACGCGGGGGCGATCGACGGGCAATTCGTGCAGACGACCAAGGGCTTGGTCTTCGTCGCGCTCGGGGCCCTTTTGATCAAGGTCGTGGCGGACCGGATGGCGGCGAGGCTCCGGAGCTTGCACGAGCGTGAACGGCGGATGGTCGAGCAACTCGGCCGCGCCCAGAAGATCGGCAACATCGGCAGTTGGGAAGTCGATTTCGCCACGGGCCAGCTCTCTTGGAGCGATCAGGTTCTCGCGATCTTCGAGATGGACCGGCGTGCCTTCGGCGGTACCGAGGAGGCCTTCTTGAGCCTGGTTCATCCGGAAGACCGGGCGGGGCTCTGGCAGGCGCGGCAGGCTTGGCTCGAAGCCGGCGGGACGTTCGACTACGAGCACCGGATCGTCACGCCATCGGGGCGGACCAAGTGGGTCCGGGAACGCGCGGAGGTCATCCACGACGCCCTGGGCAAACCGCGCTTTACCACCGGAACGGTCCAGGACGTCACCGAGCGAAAGGAGGCGGAACACCAGGAGGCCCTGCTCCGCATGGCAGCCCGAACCGCGAAATTCGGTGGCTGGCGCTACGAGAAGGGGGCCGATCGCGTCATGTGGAGCGACGGGACGGCGCGCATCCACGACGAGCCTGCGGGGACGCATCCGCTATTGGCACGCGCCATCGACTACTACGCCCCCGAGGGACGCAAGCGGGTCATCCGCCGTTTCACGGCCTGTCTGGAGCGGGGCGAAGCCTATGACGAGGTCTTTCGCCTGATCACCGCCACCGGCCGGGAACGGTTCGCGCGCGCCATCGGCGAGCCCGAATACGATGCGCAAGGGCGCATCGTGGCGGCGCGCGGCGGCTTTCAGGACGTGACCGACCTGCGCGCTCTGGATGCCCAGTTGCACCACGCCCAGAAGCTGGAGACCGTCGGTCAACTCACGGGCGGCGTCGCCCACGATTTCAACAATCTGCTCACCATCATCCTCGGCAATGCCGAACTCCTGGAGATGGACGCACGGGACGAGACCACCCGGGAGAGTGCGCGGATCATCGTGCAGGCGGCCGAGCGGGGGGCCGATCTCACCGCCAACCTCCTGGCCTTTGCCCGGCGTCAGCCCCTGCAGCCGCGGCCTACCGACCTCAACGCCTTGATCCGCGACAGCGCCGCCCTCTTCTACCAGGGTGTCCACGAGGGCATCACCGTCGAGTTTCATCTGGCCGCGGACGCGCCCGTCGCGACGATCGACCCCAACAAGCTCCAGGCAGCGCTGCTCAATCTGGTGGTGAACAGCCGCCATGCGCTGGTCGATCACGGCACCATCCGCATCACGACGGCGAACGTGCAACTCGAAGCCGCGCGCGAACCGGCGCAACCCAGCCTCCAGCCCGGCGCGTACGTCGCGGTGACCGTTACCGACGATGGGCCGGGCATGTCGGCGGAGGTCGTCGACCAGGCCTTCGATCCGTTCTTCACCACCAAGCCGGCCGGCAGGGGGACGGGCCTCGGCCTCAGCTCGGTTTACGGCTTCGCCAAGCAGTCGGGCGGCGATGCGGTGATCAACTCGCGCCCGGGCGGCGGCACCAGCATCACGCTCTACCTGCCGCGGGCGCAAAGGCCTGCCTCGATGGCGGACGACCAAGGACCCCCGAACACCGCGCCCGGCAGGGGGCAGCACGTGCTCTTGGTGGAGGACGACGACGCGCTGCGCGCGCACACCGCCGGCCAGTTGCGGCGCATGGGCTATCGGGTGACGCCGACCGCCGACGCCGAGGAAGCGCTGCAGCGACTGGGCACGATCGACGACGTCGATCTGCTGTTCACCGACGTGATGATGCCCGGCGGGATGAACGGTCGCGAGTTGGCCGAGGCGGCGCGCGCCCGGTTCGCGAACCTGCCGGTGCTCTTCACCTCGGGCTATACCGACGACGTCGTGCTTCACGAAGGACGGCTCGACGCCGGCGTGGATCTTCTGTCCAAGCCCTACCGCTACGACGACCTCGCCCGGCAACTCGAGCGCATGTTCGCCGAGAAGGCTCGAGGTCAGCGCACGCCGATCTGACGGCGCAGCTTCTTCAGGGCGAGGCCCAAGAGCGGCACGCGCTGGTAGAGGCCGGGTGCCGGGTCCCAGTAGTCGAGATGCGCCGTCACCGAGCCCGCCTCGTTCAGGTGGATCTCCGACATCCCGTCGATCACCAACGACCCCTGCCGTCGCAGAAAGCCCTTCGGCAGGCAGGTGAACGTCCAGCGCAGATAGTGGGCCTTGGCACCCGAGGCGTGGTCGTCGACCGAAAAGACCACGTCGTCGACGTCCTCGTAGGTCTTCTGGAAGACGCGGCGGATCTTCGCCTTGCCGCGCACGTCGCTGAACGGGTCGCGAAAGCGCGCGTCCTCGGCGAAGCAGGCGACGAGGTCGTCGACATTGTGGGCACCCGCCGCGTTCAACACGGCGATGTAGCGCTCGATCGGCTCGCTCATGTCTTCACCGTGCGCCGCACCAACGCGAAGTAGAGCGCGTAGGGCAGAATGCGCAGGAGCTTCAGGGTGTAGCTGAAGCGCCGGGGGAAGGTGACCTCGAACTGCCGCCCGCGCAGCCCCTTGACGACGCGCCGGGCAGCATCCTCGGGCTCCATCAGGAACGGCATCGGGAAGTCGTTCTTGTCGGTCAGGGGCGTGCGGACGAAGCCCGGTGCGATCACCCGCATGTCGATGCCCGCCCGATCGAGATCGAACTTCAACGCCTCGCACATGTTGAACAGCGCCGCCTTGGTCGCCCCGTAATAGGCCGAGGTCGGCAGGCCCGTATAACCGGCGATCGACGAGACCACCGCGATCTGACCGCGCCTTCGGGCCAGCATCGGCTGCAACACGGCCTCCAGGCAATGCGCCGTACCCACCACGTTGATGGTCAACAACCGCTCCAGTTCGCTCGCCTCGAAGTCCTGGGCCTTGACCGGCTGGTGGGTGCCGGCATTGAGGATCGCCCGGTCGATCGGCCCCAGTTCCGCCTCGATCCGCCGCACGACGTCGTGCATCGCCGGACCATCGGTGATGTCACCGGCAAAGGCGGTGACGTTCGCTTCCGCTGCCACCTCGTCCAGCCGTTCGCTCGGCCGGGCGGTGGCGGCCACCAACGCCCCTTCGCGCGCGTAGGCCAGGGCGATGGCCTTGCCGATCCCGGCAGACCCCCCGGTGATCCACACAACCTCACGCGGCATCGCTTCTCTCCCTCGAAAGCGCGGCCAGAAACCGCCGGCTGTCCGCCTTTGCTTCCGCCAGCTTGTCGGCGCTCATCCGCTCGAGCGTGCGCAGGATCGGCTGCATGCGCGGGTTTCGCGCCAAAACCGCGCGGTTCTCGGCCATGAAGTTCCAATAGAGATAGTTGAAGGGGCAGGCGTCCTGCCCCTGCTTCTGCTTCACGTCGAAGCGGCACGACGCGCAGAAATCCGACATCCGGTCGATATAGGCGCCGCTCGCGGCGTAGGGCTTGGAGCCCATGATGCCGCCGTCGCCGTAGAGCGCCATGCCGAGGGTGTTCGGCAACTCCACCCACTCGTAGGCGTCCGCATAGACCGCGAGATACCAGGCGCAGACCTCTTCGGGGTCGAGGCCCGCGAGCAGCGCGAAATTGCCGGTCACCATCAGCCGCTGGATGTGGTGCGAGTGCGCCTCCCGCCGCGTCTGGTCGACGACTTTGGCAAGGCAGCGCATCTCCGTCTCGCCGGTCCAGTAGAACGCCGGCAGCGGGCGGGACGCGCCCAGATGGTTCTGCTGCGCGTAGTCCGGCATGAAGCGCCAATAGATGCCCCGGACATATTCCCGCCAGCCGATGATCTGCCGAACGAAGCCCTCGACGGCGTTGAGCGGGGCGTGACCTTCGTCATAGGCCGCCTCTGCCTTCAGGCACACCTCCAGCGGCAGGAGCAGGCCGCAATTGAGATATTGCGAGAGGACCGAGTGGAACAGCCAGTCCTCGCCGTCGACCATCGCGTCCTGGTAATCGCCGAAGCAGGGTAGGGCATGGGCCACGAAGTGATCGAGCGCTTCGAGCGCCTGGGCGCGGGTCACGGCGAACCCGAAGGGCTCCAGGTCGCCGAAGTGATCGGCGAAGCGACGCTCGACCAACGCCAGCACCTCGCGCGTCACGGCGTCCGGGTCGAAGCGCAGCGGGCCTCGGCTCTCCAGGCCTGCCGCAGGCGGCTTGCGGTTCTCCGCGTCGTAGTTCCACTGCCCGCCCTCGGGCTCGCCGTCGGGCGTCATCAAGAGGCCGGTACGCTTCCTGACCTCGCGGTAGAACCACTCCATGCGCAGCTGCTTGCGCCCCTCGGCCCAGCGGTCGAAGTCGGCGAGGCTACAGACGAAGCGATCGTCGGCGCGGATCTCCACCTCGACGCCGAACTTCTCGGCCCAACCGTCCATCATGCGGCGCACCCGCCACTCGCCGGGCTCGGTGACGACCACGCGCTCGCAGCCGTGGCGCTTCAGTGCCCGTGCGACCTCGTCCGTGAAGCTGCCGCGGTTGCTCGCGTCATCCAGCCGCACGTAGTCGACCGGAATGTCGTCCGCCGCCAACTCCGCCGCGAAGTGCCGCATCGCCGCGAAGAGGAACGCGATCTTCTTTTTGTGGTGGGGAACGTAGGTGGCCTCGTCCTCGGCCTCCACCATGAGCACGCGGTCGCGCTCGGCATCGAGGTCGGCCAGGCTCGCGAGGCTCCGGCTCAGCTGGTCGCCGAGGACGAGGCGGAGGGCCCCCGTCACGCCCGAATGGCTTGCGGCAGTGAGGCGACGTCGCTCTCCGGCCGGCGGTCGTACTCGATCCGGTTGTCGCCGCGCACGGTGAACGCCAGCTTGGTCCAGCCGATCGGCCCGTACCAGAGGTCGAGGTCGATATCGCCGCGAATGGCGTAGCGCTCGCACCTGACGGGCTTTCCGCCGACCAGCACCGTTTCCTCGCCGACCCGCTCGGAACGGCCCTCGACCACCCGGCCGTGCTGGGTGTTGAGCCAGCGGCCATCGTCGACCATCCGCGGCTTCCAGTAGGTCGTCGGCAGGATCGACGGCGGCAGCTCCAGCGTGCCGTCGGTGCCGCTGACCACCAGCCGATCACCCCTCAGCTCGGCATCGACCGCGTAGGCATCGCCGTTGTCGTCGGTCCGGCTGCGCATCGAGACCAGCCGGTCGTCGACATACACCTCCCGGTTGCGGTGCGTGTAGCGATAGGCCGTGACGAACGCGATCTTCACCTCGAGGTCGATGGCGATCTCGCTCTCGACCCGGTTGCCGTCCCGGCGCAGCGTGAGGGTGTGCGAGCCGATCCGCGAGCCGTTGCGCAACACGTCGAAGGCCAAGAGCCCGGTGTCGGCGCGTGCGGTGGCGGGCAACAACACACCACCCGCGGCCGCGGCGGCAACGAAATGGCGACGGTTCATCGAAACCATGGAAGTCCTCGTCCGAACGTCGGGTGCCCTTGCTACGCGGCGCTATCGCGTCCGGATCAATCGCTGGCAAGGGGGCGGCGCGTACCCGGCTGCAAAAAGGCGAAATCGCAGCCCCGATCGGCCTGCAGGATGCTCTCGGCGTAGAGCTTGGCGTAGCCGCGCTCCGGCACGAGAGCGCACCCCGGCAGCGCCGCCCGCCGCCGTTCCAGTTCGGCCGCGTCGACCAGCAGGTCGAGGCGGCGAGCCTCGACGCTCAGGCGGATGCGGTCGCCCGTTTGCACCAGCGCCAGCGGACCGCCCGAGGCGGCATCCGGTGCGACGTGCAGGACGATGGCGCCATAGGCGGTACCACTCATCCGCGCGTCCGAGATGCGCAACATGTCCTTCACGCCCTTGCTGGCGAGCTGCTTCGGGATCGGCAGATAGCCCGCCTCGGGCATCGCCGCGTCGCTGGTCGGCCCCGCGTTCTGCAGGACGAGCACGTCGTCGGCACCGACCTCCAGATCCGGATCGTCGATCCGCGCGGCCAGATCGGCGAGCGAGGCGAACACGACCGCCCGGCCCTCGTGCTCGAGCAGCCGCGGATCGGCCGCCGAGCGCTTGACGATGGCCCCCTTCGGCGCGAGCGAGCCGAACACGGCGACGAGCCCGCCGACCGGATCGACCGGCGTGCCGCGTGCCGCGATCACCTTCCGGTCGACCCAGGCGTCCGCCTCCGCCTCCAGCCGCTCGCCGAGCGTCTCGCCGGTCACGGTGCGCGCATCGAGGTGGAGCAGATCGCGCAGTTCGCGCAGCACGGCACCCAACCCGCCCGCCCGGTGGAAGTCCTCCATGTAGTGGGTGCCGGTGGGCTTGAGGTTGACCAGCACCGGTGTGCGCTCGCTCAGCTCGTTCAACCGGCCGAGGTCGAGGTCGAAGCCCATCCGCCCGGCGATGGCGGTGAGGTGCAGGACCGCGTTGGTCGAGCCGCCCAGCGCCAGGAGCACGATCAGCGCGTTCTCCAGGCTCTTCGCGTCGAGGATCCGGCTCGGGCGGTGGGCGTCCTCACCGGCCATCCGCACCGCCAGTTCACCCGTCGCCTCGGCGGCGCGCAGCCGGTCGGCATGGACCGCCGGGATCGCCGCCGTGCCCGGCAGGCAGAGGCCCAGCGTCTCGGTCAGACAGGCCATGGTCGAGGCCGTGCCCATCACGGCGCAGGTGCCGGCGGTGACGGCGAGTTGGCTCTCGACCCGGTCGATGGTGGCGGCGTCGATCTCGCCCGCGCGGTACTTCGCCCAAAAGCGCCGGCAGTCGGTGCAGGCACCCAGCCGCTCGCCGTCGAGCGCGCCGCCGAGCATCGGCCCGGCGAGCAGCATCACCGCCGGCTTGTCGGCGGAGATGGCCCCCATCAGCTGCGCCGGCACGGTCTTGTCGCAGCCGCCCATCAGCACCACCGCGTCCATCGGCTGGGCGCGGATCATCTCCTCGGTGTCGATCGACATGAGGTTTCTGAACTTGAGGGTGGTCGGGCTGGTGAACGATTCGCCGAGCGAGATGGTCGGGAACTCGAGCGCCAGACCGCCCGCCGCATGCACCCCGCGCTTGGTCGCCTCGAGGAGTTCGGGAAAGTGGCGATGGCAGTTGTTGAAGCCCGACGGCGTGTAGGCGATGCCGATCACGGGCTTGTCCAGCATCTTGCGGGAATAGCCCATCGACGCCGCGAACGAGCGCCGGAGATAGGCGGCAAAACCCGCATCGCCGTAATCCGTGAGCCCGCCCTTCAAGCCCTTGGCCATGATTGCCTCCCCCGATCCGCAGCGGCGCGGCCCGGCGACCGCAGCGGCGCCATGCCTGTTGCCGTGCCGGCGGGCTTTACTGCATTGATCGGTTCCGCGCGAGGGTCCGCCTCGCCCCTTGCCCTCGGTTGGAGCGTCGAGCGATGCCCGAGACCGCCATCCTGCAGGAATGGCTCACCTTCGGCGTGCGCTGGCTGCACGTCATCGCCGCCATCGCCTGGATCGGCTCGTCCTTCTACTTCATCGCCCTCGACCTGGGGCTCCGCCGCGACCGCCCGCTGCCGCACGGCGTCTCCGGCGAGGAGTGGCAGGTCCACGGCGGCGGCTTCTACCACATCCAGAAATACAACGTCGCCCCCGACCACCTCCCCGAACATGTGACCTGGTTCAAGTGGGAGGCCTACACCACCTGGCTCTCGGGCTTCGCACTCCTGGCTCTCGTCTACTACCTCGGCGCCGATCTCTACCTGATCGACCCGGCGGTGCTGGCGCTCTCCGAGCCGCTCGGCATCGCTCTCTCGATCGCCTCGCTCGCCTTCGGCTGGCTGGTCTACGACGCGCTCTGCAAAAGCCGGGTGGCGCGGAGCGACACCGGCTTGATGCTGGCCCTGTTCGCCCTGATCGTCGCCATGGCCTGGGCGTATTCGATGGTCTTTTCGGGCCGCGCCGCCTTCCTCCACCTCGGCGCCTTCACCGGGACCATCATGGTCGCCAACGTCTTTCTCAACATCATCCCCAACCAGAAGATCGTCGTCGCCGACCTCGAGGCCGGCCGCACCCCCGATCCGGCCCTCGGCAAGACGGCCAAGCAGCGCTCGACCCACAACAATTACCTGACGCTGCCGGTCCTCTTCCTCATGCTGTCGGTCCACAACCCGCTCGCCTTCGAGGCCGAGCACGCTTGGCTGATCGCGGCCCTGGTGTTCTTGACGGGCGTGTCCATCCGCCACTTCTTCAACACCATGCACGCGAGGAAGGGCCACCCCTGGTGGACCTGGGCCGTCACCGCCGCCCTCTTCGCCGGCATCGTCTGGCTCTCCACCGTCGGCCACGGCCCGCAGGGCGCGGCCGGCGAGACCCTCCCGCCCCGCGCGCAACGCCTCGCCGAAACCCCGGCCTTCGACGAGGTCCACACCATCGTCCAGGGCCGCTGCGCCATGTGCCACGCGGCCGAACCCTTCTGGCCGGGCATCCCCACCGCCCCCAACGGCGTGCGGCTGGAAACCCCGGCCGAGGTCGCCACCTGGGCACGCCAGATCTACCTCCACGCCGGCCTCACCCACGCCATGCCCCCCGCCAACATCGCCTGGATGGAACAGGAAGAACGCGACCTGATCGTCCGCTGGTATCGCGCCGCCCGGGCCGATTGATTTCGCCGCAGCCGACGGCTGCCGGGGCAACGCATTCGATGGCTGAGGTCGTTGGGCAGAAGAAGACAGGGGGCTTTTGGCCCCCTG
>JBMCMJ010000101.1:0-8822 GCA_048615135.1 Pseudomonadota bacterium | reverse complement strand
AGCCTGGCCGCCCTCGTCGCCGCCATCCGCAAGCTTCTCACCATCCTCAACGCCATCATCCGGGACGGCAGACCGTGGCAAAGCGCTCGACCACCAACACAGTCACTCAGCCGATTTTCTGGAGAACAGCGCGGCGCTGCAACGCGACCATTTGCGGGGCGAGCGTCGTCATGACCCCGTCGACCGCAGCCAAGCCCCGCAGCAGCCAAGTCGGCAGCGGCATGGAGAAGGTCTTCGCGGTGACGCCGCCGCTCGACAGGTAGACCAGCACCTCCGAGAAGGCCTGCTCCAGAATGCGGAAACCCGGCATGTTGGCGTGGAAGCGTGCCGGATCGTCGAAGAGCAGGTTCGGCACCGCGTTGTTGCCGGACCATAGATCGTCCGGATCGTTCACCGGGTGACGATCGTCGAAGACGTCGACGTCGTAGGAATAGCCCTCAATTCGCATCAGGTGCAGCATCGTCCGCATCAGCAAGGAGCAGTTGACATCCTGCACGAGCAGCTTGCCGCCGGGCTTCAGGATGCGACGCACCTCGGCGAAGAAACGCGGCGGGTAGGGGACGTGGTGGATCATGTTGGAGGCGATGACGAAGTCGAAGCGCTCGGCTTCGAACGGCGTCGCCAGGGCATCGACGAACTTGACGTCGAGCCATTCGTAGTCGGCGTAGTCGGTGAGCAGGTAGGAGCGGGCGCGCAGCACCTCCTTGCCGTAGCCCTGGCCACAGCCGAGTTCGACGCCGTCCGCCGTGGCCGGGTCGATGTGCGCCTGCATCCAGCGAAAGCGCCGGTCGAGCAGGAAGACGAGGTTCGAATTGGCGTTCGCGTAGAAGGCCTTGCGCGCCGCCGGCACGTTGCCTTCGTTGCGCATCCGATTCTGGTCGTGCGTCGGCCGATAGGTGCTGCCCAGCAACCAGGGTCGCCGGTTGGTCGTCGAAGCCATCAGAAAAACCCTCGTCGTTGGGTCAGGCAGCGGCGCGCTGCAGGTCCGCGACGGCGCCGTCCACGCGCCGATTGGTGCGGTGGTACACGTCCTCCATGAGGATGTGGGCGAACTCGCCGTTGCGCCCGACGCTGTAGAGACCAGGCACGCCCGAGGACTGCGAGAACCGTTGCCGTTCGGCCTCGTAGGCCCGCAGGTAGACCGGATAGGCGATCTTGGTGCGAAGCACTCGCGCCCCTTGGAACCGCGAGCGGATGTCGGGGATCACTGGCTTCAGCTGATCCAGGCAGCGCTCCGCCAGGGCCTCGTCCGACGTCGTCCAGACCTCGTCGCCGACGTGACAGCCGATGTCGACGGTGAGGTAGGTGTGCCCCTCCGGCGCCGTCCACGGCAACGAGATCGGCGGCTCCTGCACCCGGAAGAAGTCGAACTGATCCTCCGGGAACCAGGTCGCCACGTCCGGCATCAGGCGTCGCCCGCGCAGGAACAGGTTCACGAAGACCATGTTGCTGTAGCGGAAGTCGGCGAGATGGGCGAGCTGATCGGTGCCCGGGATCAGCCTGGGGAGGACGTTGACCGGGGCGGTGCTGATCACCGTCTGCGCCGGCTGGAACTCGCCGTTGACCTCGACGCCCTGCACGGCGCCGTCGACGACGACTACCTTCTGCACCGGCGTCCGCAGCTTCACGTGGTCCTCGATGCCCTGGATCAGGTGGTGGCAGATCGTGGCGATGCCGTCCTTCGGATAGACGTGCCAGACCTTGCTCGTCTCGGGCAGGTCCTGGCAGTAGCCGATGGCCACCGCCTTGCCGGACATCCGGCCGGCGGCCCGGAGCATCAGCGTGCGCAGCACGTTCGGCATCTTGTTGCCGATCGCGGGCGACAGTTCGTTCGCCGGCGATCCGGTCAGGGCCTCCATGAGCGGGATGGCGACCTCGCGGGCCAGTTCCGGGCCGAGCGTGGCCTCGGACCAGGTCGCGGCGTCCATCGCCTCGGTACCGCCGCCGGCAAGACGTCGGCGCAGCGCGCTCAGGGTGTAGCGGGGCACGGTCACCAGACCGAAGGGATAGGCGTAGACCTTGCCCTTGAGGAAGATACTCTCGCCGAAATAGCAGACGTCCCGGCACTGGTCAGAGATCCCCAGCGTGGTGGCGAGGCGATTGGTGATGAGGTGGGTCCCGAAGTCGTAGCTGTAGCCGTCCATGTCCTTGAAGGTGGACGCGAGCCCCGCGACGTTCGGCGAGGCTTCGTAGATGACGAACGGCACGTTGGCTGCACGCAGGCGGTTGGCGGCGACGAGGCCGGCATAGCCGGCGCCAACGATCACCACGGGCTTCTCGGTCATGACCGTGCTCTCCTCCGGGGCTTGCAGCACCGCCCTCAGGCGGCGCGCACGAACCCTTTTATGTAGTCCTGGACGATCCGACCGACGCCGCGACCGAGCAGATCGTCCATCGCGGCGAGGAAGCGCTGGACCTCGGCCTCGGTGACGATCAACGGCGGCTCCAGCCGGATGACGTTGCGGTTGTACTCGGTGAACGCGACCAGGATGTCGTAGTCGCGCAGCAGCAGGCTGCCGACGAAGCCGCACAGGCTGCCCTTGAGCCGGTCGTCCGCGAGGCTCAGCAGGCTGCGGATGCCCAGCGGCATGGTTCGGCTGAAGTCGTTGAACTCCAGGCCGACCATCAGTCCCTGGCCACGCACATCCTTGATGATCGACGGATATTTCGTGGCGAGGTGGCGGAGCCCGTCGATCAAGACTTCACCCTGCTTGGCCGAGTTCTCGATGAGCTCCTCGTCGTAGAGGATGTTGAGGGCTTCGATCGCCGTGGCGCAGCTTTCGCCGATGCCGCCGAAGGTGGCCTGGGCATGCACGAGGGCGGTCTTGGACGACCCGTAGGCGCTCATGAAGATCGGACGCCGGCTGATCGCGGCGCCGATCGCCGCCTTACCGCCGCCGAGCGACTTCGCCAGCGTGACGATGTCCGGTACCACGCCGGCATACTCGAAGGCGAAGTAGCGCCCGGTCCGGCCGACCCCGCACTGCACCTCGTCGGCGATCCAGACCACGTCATGGGCGTCGCAGATCGCGCGCACCTCCTGCCAATAGGCCGGCGGTGCGGTGACGATGCCGGCCCCGCCCTGCACCGTTTCGAGGATCAGCGTGCCGATCGCGGGATCGGCGGCGAGCGCCGCCCGGAGCGCCGCCGCGTCGCCGAAGGGCACCCGGACGGTGTTGTCGGGCAGGACGAAGTCCGCGCGGTAGAGCGGCGAATCGGTGACCGACAGCGCCCCCCGCGACTTGCCGTGGAACGCCTTCTCGGCGTAGGCGATCTTGCGGCGCTTCGGGCCGCGGCTGCGCTCGGCGAGCTTGAGCGCGTACTCGACGGCCTCGGACCCGGTCGAGCCGAAGAACACCATGTCGAGGTCGCCGGGGGCGATGGTGGCGAGGTTCTTCGCCAGGGCCGCGGCATATTGCGACATGAACGCGATCGCGATCTCGTGCCGGCGCTCCTCCTGGAAGCGCTGCCGTGCCGCCAGCAGGCGCGGGTGGTTGTGCCCCAGCGCCAACGATCCGAAGCCCCCGAAGAAGTCGAGGATCGCCCGGCCGTTCTGGTCGTAGTAGTACATCCCCTCGGCCCGGGAGACCGTGATCCGGTGGAAGCCGAGCAGGCGCAGAACCCCGAACTGACCGGGGTTCTGGTGGCTGCGGAACAGGTTCGCCACCTCCTCGTTCGGCAACGCCACGGCGTCGTCGAGGCTGAGCAGCTTGGGCTTGGTCGGCGTGTCTTGACGGTCCATAGGCCCTCCGGGAACGGGCTGGTTCGGCGGTTGCTGGCCCACCGCGTGGGGCCGGAAGACGGGCGACGGGTTGGCAGCCGGCGCCGGGCGGTCGAGCCCGAGGCGCGCCGACTGGTGGGAGGCGAAGACACCGATGGCGCCATGGACGGTGCGGGCGCGATCGAAACGCGCCCGGTCGGGATAGCCGGCAGCAAAGGTCTCGGCCCGCATGCGGGCGTCCTTCGCGAGGTAGAGCCGGCCGCCATGCTCCAACACGATCCGGTCGAGGCGCTCGAACAGCGCCAGCACGCCGGTGCGCGAGGGGAAGTCGAGCGCCAGCGTGTAGCCCTCCATCGGAAAGGAGAGACCGCCGCGTCCGGGGCCGAACAGCTTCAGCACCGACAGGAACGACCCGAAGCCGGACCGGCCGACCTCGTCGAGCAGGCACAGCAGGCCGCCGCGGCTGGTCGAGAGGGGCAGGGCACATTGATACTGGAGCAGGCCGCTGCGGCCATATAGGCGATTCCAGTCCAAGATACCGTCGAGCGGATAAAAGAAGCTGTCGTAGTCCTGCAGATGCGGCGCTGTGCGGCGGCTGTTCTTTGTCCAATAAGCGAAATTGAGAAGACGCACCGACCAGCCGTTGAGCAGGCCGCTCGGCGCATCCAGCGGCACGCGCACCGTGCGCTTGGCAGGCAGGTGCAGCGGCGCTTGGCGCAGTCGCTCCGGCAAGTCCGTGACCGCGGCGTGCTCGCCGCGATGCAGGAGCGAGCGGCCGCGGTGCCGGCCGCGGGCGAGGCTGTCGATCCACGCTACGCTGTAGGTCCAACCCGCCGATGCCTCGAACGCCGCCAGCGTCGCATCGAGATCGCCGGCGGCGACGGTTTCGGCGCGGATGTAGGCGGTCTCGACGGGTATCAGGCGGACCGCCGCACGACGGATCATGCCAGTGAGCCCCATGCCGCCCAGGGTCGCCTCGAACAGGTCCGGCAGGGTCGTGGGCGAGCAGCGTACCGTCCGGCCGTCGCCGAGCACGAGGTCGAGCCAGAGCACGTGCGCGCCGAAGCTGCCGGCGCGGTGGTGGTTCTTGCCGTGGACGTCGGCGGCGATCGCGCCGCCGAGGCTCACGAACTTGGTGCCGGGCGTAACCGGCAGGAACCAGCCCAGCGGCACCGCGGCAGCGAGCACCTCGGCCAGCAGGACGCCGCTGTCCGCGGTCAGGACCCCGGTCTCCTGGTCCAGGGCCAGGGCCTTGCCGAGGGGCGCGGTGAGGATCGTCCCCGCCGGCTGCAGGCTGCTGTCGCCGTAGCTGCGGCCGTGGCCGCGGGCGATGACCGGGCCGGCGCCGAGGCAGGCGCCAAGTTCCGCCTCGTCGCGGGGCTGATGGATTCGGCAGTCGAGCGCCGGGAAGCGGCCCCAGCCGTGCAGCCTCGCCGGGCGGGTTGAGGTCGCCGCAGGGACTGACGTAGGCGCCACCGCCGATCTAGGTGTAGACGGCTGCAAGGACGGTTCCAACGGCGAGGGTGATGGTCAGTACGCTGCCGCGCTCGCTCAGGGCCCAGACGATGGGGTCGTCGTTCACTTCAGCGCGGTTCGCCAGCAGGAGGATCCGCGAGACCCAGAACAGCAGCAGCAGGCAGACCGCCCACAGCAGCGCCGGGCTCCCGTACAAATCCATGACCGTTGGTGTGTTGATGTAGAGGGCGAAGACCAGGACCGAACTGAAGCCGGAGGCGGCGCCGAACGAGGCGAGCATCTGGAGGTCTTCCGCATGGTAGCCGCGCACCTTGCCGGTCTTGGTGCCGCGCAGGGTCCGGGCAACCTCGGTCACCCGCTTGACGATCGCCAGGCACAGGAAGAGGCCGAGGCAGAATGCCAGCAGCCACGGTGAGACCTCGACCTGGATCGCCACCGCGCCAGCCACCGCCCGGAGGGTATAGAGCAGCGCCAGTGTCATCACGTCGACCAGCGGCTGGTGCTTCAGCACGAAGGAGTAGGCCAGCGTCGCGGCGAAGTAGAGGGCCAGAAGACCGGTGAACGCCGCCCCGACGGTTGCCGCCGTCAGAAAGGCCGCGGTCAGTAGCACGGGAATGGCGAGGATGCCCTGCTGGAGCGGGACGGCGCCGGAGGCGAAGGGCCGATGCCGCTTGGTGGGGTGCGCCCGATCCTCCACGAGGTCGACGAGGTCGTTGATCACGTACGCCGTCGACGCCGTCAGCGAGAAGGCGACGATGCCGGCCAGGATCGTAAGGACGCTTTCGGTCGAGAACGCATGCGCGGCCAGGAGCGGCAGGAACAAGAGAAGGTTCTTCGACCACTGGTGCGGCCGCAGCATCCGCAGCCAGCCGCGCGACGGCGGCGTGAGGTTCTCTAGCACCGTCACCCCGTCGACCCCGGGCGGCGTCACCTTGAGGAGGTGGCCGCCTTCGGCGACCACGAGGGCGTGGCGGCACCTCGCCCAGACGTCCCGATCGACCGCGTCGTTGCCGATGTAGTCGAATCCGTGCTCGCCGAACGCCTCGACCAGCGCCTCGGCCTTCCGCGCCCCTGCCAGGTTGCGGGTCCGGTCGGTGGCGAAGACGCCGGCGAACGGGCCGAGATGGGCGGCGATGGCTTCGACGTAGCGTCGGTGCGACGCCGAGGCGAGGTAGACCGGGCGACCTTCGGCGCGGGCGGTCCGGATGCGGGCCAGCACCGCCGGATCGTAGGGCAGGGTGTCGACCGGCAGATCGACGGCTTCGGCAAGGCCGCTTTTCAGGTGCTGCTTGCCGTGCACGAGCCAGCGGAGAAGGTCCACGATCGCCCAGGGGCGCTGGCGGAGGTAGCGGAGCGCGGATTCGATCAGCAGGTCGCTTCGCAGCAACGTGCCATCGACGTCCACGACCAACGGCACGACCTCGGTCGACGCCGACAAGCGCTTGAGATCGGCTAACAGGCCGCTCATCCCCTCTACCCCAGGCTCATTATTTTGTCCGCGCTACGATCAAAAGGTTGATTTCGCTCACTTGTAGGCGAACAAAATGTCCATCACTTCTAGGCGAAGAAGATGACATTTCCGTTGCCGCATGCCCCAGGAACGCCCACCCTGAACCATGAAACCGGCCACTTGTCCAGACTTGACGGTCGCGCGCAGATGACGATACGGTCAAAGTTCAGTCGCGCCGACTTGCGCGAGAGCTGGTCCGGCGATGCGGTTGCGGCGCTGGCCCGGGGTCGGGCGGCGAATCGGTGACGACGGCAATCCGACGAAGGGCAGAGCGAACGTCATGGGGCAGGCTACCGCGCAATTGGCGGGCGCTTTCGGGCGCCATCGCCAGTCCGATGCCGAGGATCGGGATTACCGTCGTGCGCTCGGCTGCTTCGCGACCGGCGTCACGGTGGTGACCGCGTTGGGACCGGACGGGCGGCGCGTCGGTCTCACGGTGAACTCGTTCACCAGCGTCTCGCTGGACCCGCCTCTGGTCTCCTGGTGTCAGGCGCAGCGGGCGGTGACCCGGCCCGTGTTCGCCGGTGCCACGCACTTCGCGGTCAACGTTCTCGCCGCCGATCAGCGGCAATTGGCACGTCACTTCGCGGCGAAGCTGGATGACCGTTTCGCTGCGGTGGACGCGGTCGCAGGTCTGGGTGGGGCGCCCCTGCTCGAGGGCGTCGCCGCACGCTTCGAATGCCGGACGGCGGGTGGTCGCGACGTGGGCGATCATGTCGTCCACTTCGGTGAGGTCGAGCGCTACCGGCGCTTCGACCGGGAGCCACTGATCTTCGCGGGTGGCCGCTACGGCCGTGTCGTCGCCGACTGAGCGGGCACGCGACATCCGCCGGGCCGCGCCAGGGGAGGTGAAATCGCCGATGTCGACGGAAACCGCCGCTCGACCGGCCGCGCCGTCGGCGGTCGCGCCCTGGATCTACGTGGGCGCGTTCATGCTGGTGTTCGCCACCTTCATCGTGCTTTCGGTGCTCGTGCGCCCGATTCCCTGGAACTACCCGGACAACGCGTACTACCTCGCCATGGCGAGCGGGACTTGGCTGGTGGGCACGCCGCCCGAGACGGTGCCGGAGCCGTTCGCCAACCGCGTCCTCATGCCGCTCGTGGTTGGGGCCATCGCCCGCACGACCGGGGTCGACGTCTGGGTGGTCATGACCGCCGTGAACCTCGCCACGCTCGTCGTCCTCGGGCTCGTCGTGGCGGCCTACCTGCAACGCCGGGCTGTGCCGCTGCCCCTGGCCCTGGCGGTCGCCGCCATGCCGATCTTCGGCACCCTCGCCCGCTTCCTGAACACGGTCGACGCGGCGTTCGTGCTGATCGCGATGCTCCTGCTCGTCGCCGTGTTCGAAGGCCGCCGTTGGAGCGTCGGACCCTTGGCGCTGGGCGCGGCGTTGATCCGCACGACCGTCGTCGCCTACCTGCCGTTCCTGCTGCTGCGTGCGGTCGCGGCGCGGGCTTGGCTCGTGATCCTGCTGCTCGTCGCCGCCGCGGTGCTGGCGCCGCCGATCATCGCCGCCGTGAAGCCCTACGACACCGCCAACATCCACGGACTGAGCGGCCTCGTGTATCTTCTGCTCAAGATCCCGGTCAACCTCGTCAAGAACGTGCTCGGCTTCGATTTCTGGACCAACACCAAGGCTTGGTGCGAGGCCCCCTTCTGGCGGATGGACGTGGGCTTCCTGCCGATGCTCGGCAACGTCCGGGAAGTCGGCATCTGCGCGCCGGAACTGGACCGGGTCGTCAATACGCTGATGCACTACCTCTGCGTCCTCGGCGTGCTACCGGCCCTGGTCGTCTGGTGGGGGCTGCGCAGCGCCGTGCCGCGGACACTGCGACCCGCGCCGGCCGACCTCGACCGAATCGTCATGTTCTGGGCGTTCGTGGCCTTCTTCGTCACGGCGGCGGGATACGGCTCGTCGCGCGGCGCGGCCTTGGGCCGCCTCTTCATCTACGCGCTGCCGTGGCTGATCGTGCTGCTGCCGCGGCTGCCGGCCCTGCCGATCGGCTTCGCCCCGCTGGTCGCCACCGTCGCCGCGAACGTCTTCTACCACGCCGTGCTGCTGGCCCGCGGTGTCGGGCCCAGCGCGGAGGCCGCCGCCTTTTAGCAGGCCGCGGAAA